>NZ_JAUOES010000005.1:0-256512 GCF_031932065.1 Shewanella scandinavica | reverse complement strand
TGACCGACTATCTTACGAGAACTGGCATCGGTGACCAGTGACAGGTAGTGCACACCTTGGTCTGACTCAAGATAGGTGATATCGCTGACCAGTACATGCTCTGCATCATGCAGTCCTTCCTCTTTCATTAAATTAGGATGCTTCTTCATCCAGTGTTTGCTGAACGTGGTTTTTGTGTAGCTTTTCTTCGGTTTAACCAGTAAACCTTCACTTCTCAAATAGGTAAAGAACCCATCTCGCCCGAGTTTAATATCGTGCTCAACCAGCCTGGATTTTATCAACGTGTAGAGCTTACGGGCCCCTAACCTTGGCATATATTTACGCCAGTACTGAACCCAGTCTTTGATGACCGATAGTTCAGCTCTACGACTTTCCATTCGCGCAACTGCCTGATAAATACCTTGCCTCGACATACCCGCAGCACGACATGCGGCTGCGAGGTTTATTTCTCCGTTGCCTTTTGCTTGCCAGACGTACCGGATAAGTACTTTTTTCTGAGGCCAGCTCCATATTCATTGTCCATGATATCAACCATGCCATTGAGGATTTGGTTACGCAGTTTCTCTTCTGCTAACTCACGTTCAAGGCGCTTGATCGTTTCGGCAGGGGTTTCTTTTGACTTAGGCATAAGGGGATGCTGAAAAGGTTTCGACCAATCGAGTCTACCATGTTTTCTAAGCCAAACGAGTACAGTTGAACGGCCTTGAATACCAAAATGGGCTTGGGCTTGTTTGTACGTCATTTCGCCTTTTTCAACACGCTCTACAACGCCTAATTTAAAGGCTAAGGTGTAATCTCGTTGTGTGCGCTTACGGCTTGAGTTAATTGATGTTGTCATAAAGAAGTCCTCTTTATGTCAACGTATTTCAGGACGGGACAAACAGAAACAAAAAAGCCACTCATTGAGTGGCTTCGTTGTTTATATGGTGCCGGCACCAAGAGTCGAACTCGGGACCTACTGATTACAAGTCAGTTGCTCTACCAACTGAGCTATGCCGGCTAAACTTTACTGCAAAATGATGGTGCCCGAACCCGGAATCGAACCAGGGACACGAGGATTTTCAATCCTCTGCTCTACCGACTGAGCTATTCGGGCAACTAAACTAAGTGTTAGTTAACTACTTTGAACTCGTTGGCTGAGCCGTCTCGTTCGAAGTGCGGCTATATTAGCTAGGGAGTTTCACCTCTGCAAGTGCTTTTTCCCAATAAATAACTCGTTCGGCGGTTTAATGTGCATCTTGGCTGTTTTTTATCTCTTATTTTGTGAATTCAGGTCAATTTCATTCGTTGACTGTATTTTTCAAGTCAGGGGGATGCTGATGTTTACTATAGATTTGTGCTCATAAATCCTAATTTTCGGCTTACTTTCTAAAATTTAGAAAGATATGAGCGATTTTTACTGATTTTAGTTTTTAAAATTAGACTTATGATAATGAATATTATTTCATGGATGGCATGAAGAAAACGCGAATACGGAGTCGCAGTATGTTTCGAAATAGTAAGTTGGCTTATGGGATAACCGCAATTGTGACTCATTGGCTGAGTGCGATCGTCGTCATTGGGTTGTTTGCGGTAGGTGTGTGGATGGTGGAGTTAACCTACTACAGCGCATGGTACAAGACAGCGCCACATCTACATAAGAGCGTCGGGATTTTACTCTTGGCAGTGACGTTATTCCGCTTGTTGTGGCGCTTAGTGAATCCTAAGCCCGTACCAGAGGCGAATCATAAGCCTTGGGAGAGGCAGGCGGCTCATATTGCGCATTTAGCTATTTATGTATTGCTGCTGGTGATCATGTGTGCCGGCATTCTTATTTCAACGGCAGAAGGCCGTGGAATTATGGTGTTTGACTGGTTTGAACTACCAGGATTTGGACCTTTTTTTGAAAACCAAGCTGATATAGCAGGCGATATCCACCAATACGCAGCTTATAGCTTAATCGCACTCGTGGTAATTCACGCTGCAGGTGCGTTAAAGCATCACTTTATCGATAAAGACGCAACTTTACTCAAAATGATTAAATTTAATCGAGGATAACACAATGAAAAAGCAACTGTTAAGCGCACTGATTGGTGCATCTCTATTGGCTCCGATGGCGGCTTCAGCGGCGGACTATGTCATTGACCGTGAAGGAGCACATGCCTCTATTACTTTCAAAGTGAGCCACTTAGGTTATAGCTATGTCGTTGGCCGCTTTAATGATTTTAGCGGCGACTTTAGCTATGACGCGGCTAAACCCACTGCGGCTAAAGTGAATGTAACAGTAAATACGCTTAGTGTGGATTCAAACCACGCCGAGCGTGACAAGCATATTCGTAGCGCCGATTTCCTAAACACGAGTAAGTTTGCGCAAGCGACGTTTACCTCAACCACAGTTGAAGATAAAGGTAATGGCGACTTAGTGATTAACGGCAACTTAACCTTAAATGGTGTCACTAAGCCATTAGCGATCAATGCCCATGCTGTGGGCGAAGGTCAAGATCCTTGGGGTGGCTACCGTGCCGGTTTTACTGGCACAACCACGTTTGCGATGAAAGATTTCGGTATCAAAATGGATTTAGGCCCAGCATCAAGCCATGTTGAGTTAGATCTTGTGGTTGAAGGCGTGCGTAAGTAACGTTCAGTTATTCTTCACGAGATGAATAAACAAAAAGCGCCGAAAGGCGCTTTTTTGTGGGCTTTATCATTAGGTTAACGATAAAATTAATCTTGGTCTTTTTCAGGCACAAAACCTTCAATTTCTACTTCTTTACCTTCAAAGAGGAAAGAGGTCATTTGCTCTTCAAGAAATTTACGATCATCAACATTCATCATGTTGAGTTTCTTTTCGTTAATCAGCATGGTTTGCTTTTTTTGCCATAGGCCCCAAGCTTCTTTGCTGATGTTATCAAAAATGCGCTTACCTAAATCACCTGGATACAGTTGAAAGTCTAGGCCGTCGGCTTCTTTATTTAAATATACGCAATTGACTGTACGCGCCATGATTATTCCTTACTGACTGTGGATTGAACGAGTGATCCCAAATTGGCTAGCACGCGCTCGGTGGCGGCGGCGAGTCCCACTTTGGAAGGATGACTTATGTTATACCAGAGAGACTGATTTTGTTCCATGACAGCGCCCACGCTCTGTTTATTGCCGTGGGTTTTATCGCCATGAGTTTTATCTAAATTAAGCATCATGGGCTGAATATCTAAATGGAAGTGGCTAAACGTGTGCCTAAAGCCAGTTAGCCATTCGAGTTGTTGCCCAGCAAACCCTTGCTCTTCGAGGTGGGTTTCAAGTGCGGCTTGGGTGGTAAACTCAGGGAAACACCAAAGTCCGCCCCAAATTCCCGCTGGCGGACGTTTAGCTAAAAACACTTGGTTGTCTTGCATTAGCACTAACATCCACGCCGCTTTGGTCGGTATGGTTTTTTTAGGCTTCTTGCCGGGGAAATCGGTTTGTCGGCCAATCAGCTGAGCTTTGCAATCAATCGCTACAGGGCAAGCGGCGCAGTTAGGTTTGCTACGAGTACAAATACTGGCGCCGATATCCATCATGGCTTGATTATATTTCTGAATATCTTGCTGCGGCGTATACGTGTCAGTCAGCTGCCAAAGCTGCGCTTCGACCGTTTTTTGCCCCGGCCAACCGGCGATAGCGCCGTGTCGTGCTAACACGCGTTTGACGTTACCGTCGAGAATGGGGTGATGCTGGCCAAGAGACAGTGACAATACCGCGCCTGCTGTCGAGCGACCAATACCCGGCAGAGCCAGTACTTGCTCAAAATCCGTTGGAAATAATCCCTGATAATCGTCGCGGATCATCTTGGCCGCTTTATGCAGATTACGCGCCCTAGCGTAATACCCAAGGCCGGTCCAATGATGTAACACCTCATCATCTGGCGCGTTAGCAAGTGCTAACACATCGGGAAAACGCACCATAAATTTAAGGTAATAGGGAATAACAGTCGCAACCTGAGTTTGTTGCAGCATGATTTCAGAAACCCATACGCTATATGGGGTTTTATCTTGCTGCCAAGGGAGAGTTTTACGACCGTGATTGTCGTACCAAGAGACGATACGTGTAGCGAAGGAGGCTGTAGATTTCATCGGCGCAGTGTAGCGGCAGTTATCTTCTTAGACAAGCTCAAAGACAAGTGGATAAGGGCTAAAAAGCCGAAAATCACTGCTAAATTCGCACTCTCAAATAATCTTGGTATACTTTCGCCCCATTAGTGCTTGCACTGTATGTTGAACTTTGGATAATGCCCTTCTTTTATGATGGTGCTGTCCACTAGACGAGGCAAAAATGAGCGAAGTCACTACCGCTGAATTTAATGAAGAAGGCAAGTATCTGCGTAAGATCAGAAGCTTTGTCCTAAGAGAAGGTCGCTTAACTAAAGGCCAAGCACAAGCTATTGAAAGCCAGTGGCCAACAATGGGGTTAAATTACAGCCCAACGCCATTGGTTCTGAGCGACGTTTTTGGCCGTGAAGCCGATACTGTGCTGGAAATTGGCTTTGGCATGGGCGCCTCTTTAGTGCAAATGGCTAAAGACGCACCAGAGCAAAATTTTATTGGTATTGAAGTGCATAAACCGGGTGTCGGTTCTTGCTTAAGCGATGCCGCCATCGCGGGAGTGACTAATTTACGTGTGTATCATCATGATGCCATGGAAGTATTAGAACATGCGATTGCTGACGGTTCATTAGCCCGAGTGCAATTGTTTTTCCCCGATCCTTGGCATAAGAAACGTCACCATAAGCGTCGTATCGTACAAGCTGAATTTGCTGAACTGATCCGCCGCAAGCTAAAAATTGGTGGCGTGTTCCATATGGCAACCGATTGGGAAGAATACAGCGAGCATATGTTGGAAGTGATGCAAGCGGCTCCTGGTTATAAAAACCAGTCGAGTGACGGCACTGTGGTACCACGTCCTGATCATCGCCCACTGACAAAGTTTGAAGCCCGCGGCCATAGATTGGGTCACGGTGTATGGGATCTGATGTTTGAGCGTATCGCTTAATCTAGATATTTCAATTGATTAATTAGTTTTTTAACACAACGGGGAAAGTCACTATGGCAACTAATCGTAGCCGTCGTTTACGTAAGAAAATGCGCGTTGATGAATTCCAAGAGTTAGGTTTTGATATGGCTTGGACTTTTGATGCATCAGTATCAGAAGCCGATATCGATGCAACTGTAGATAAATTCATCGATGAAGTGATCGAAACCCGTAAGTTAGGTTTCCATGGCGGCGGTCACATCGAATGGGAAGGCATCATCGCAACCCAAACGATCGGCAAATGTACCGAAGAAGATATTGCTGCAGTTAAGGCGTTCTGGGCGAACCAAAAAGTGTCTCAGGTTGAAGTTAGCGAACTGTACGACATTTGGTGGGGTTAATGCCCGAGTTGGCATTACTTGAGGAAGTGGTCGAGAAAGTTCGACCCTTGCTCGGCCAAGGAAAGGTTGCAGATTACATCCCCGCACTGGCCAGCGTTGATGCTGGCAAAATAGGCATTGCCGTCACAACCGTTGATGGTGAAACCTTAGGTGCGGGCGATTACCTTGAGCCGTTTTCGATTCAAAGTATTTCCAAAGTTTTCAGCTTAACCTTAGCGTTAACTTTATATGAAGAGGCCGAAATTTGGAGCCGAGTTGGCAAAGAACCTTCGGGCCATTCATTCAACTCTTTAGTACAAGTCGAGTTAGAACGTGGCAAGCCGCGTAATCCATTTATCAATGCTGGCGCGTTAGTGATTGCTGACTTATTGCAGAGTCGTTTAGGTGCGCCTAAACACAGAATGCTCGAGCTAGTCAGGCAACTAAGCCAAAACGATAAAGTCAGTTTCGATAAACAAGTGGCAGATTCAGAATATCAGCATAGTGCGCGCAATGCGGCGATTGCTTATTTGATGAAGTCCTTTGGTAATTTTCAAGGCGATGTTGATACTGTGCTACGCACCTATTTTCATTACTGCGCCTTAAAGATGAATTGCGCTGACTTGTCTAAAGCCATGTTGTACTTGGCTAATCGCGGCAAAAGCATAATTGGGACTGAGCTTATCTCTCAGGTGCAAACTCGGCAGCTTAATGCCCTGTTGGCGACTTCGGGCCTATACGATGGAGCGGGCGAGTTTGCCTATCGTGTCGGTATGCCTGGTAAAAGTGGTGTCGGTGGTGGCATCATTGCCGTTATTCCTGGGGAACTGTCGATTTGTGTTTGGTCGCCAGAACTCGATGGCAATGGCAATTCGCTTGCTGGCACTGCCATGCTTGAGCATTTAAGCCAACGCCTTGGTCGTTCCATTTTCTAGTTTTACTTCACGTTTTTATTAGCACTATCAGACTAAAAGTTAGCGAATTTCGCTAATGACCTTTTAGTGCTAACTTTCCTAAATCCAACATAATCATATTGTTATAAAGTTGGCACGTCTCCTGCTATAAGCTATTCAGTAGTTTAGGTTTATCGAATTATTCAGATTAAAGGACGAACAACATGAAATTAAATAAGCTATTAACTGGATTTGCCTTATCCGGCGTGATTTTAGGGACATCTGGCCTACAGTTGGCGCAAGCGCAAACAGAGCCTAAAGTCGATGAACGTTGTGAAGTCTCTTTAAATTATGACGTTATGGTTGAGCCTAAAAAATTAGTCATGAGCGAGAAGGGCACCGAAAAGTATCGCATCGAAGTCGATAAGTTATTTGTTGAAGGCAAACAAGTAAACTTAACCGATAAGCAAAAAAAGCTAGTGACTCAATACGCCGATGAAGTGTCGACGCAAGTGCCTGAAGTGATTGAAGTCGTGAACGAGGCCGTCGCATTAGCTTCGCAAGCGGTGAGCATGGCGTTAACCCCTTTAATGGGCGATGCGGCCGGTGCTAAATTCGATGAAATGATGGCAGGCGTCCAAAAGCGTGTTGATTCAGTTGCCTACCGTCATGGCGATAGCTTCTATCTCGGCGCGACGGAGGACTCGATTCAGAACACCTTTAACGACGAATTCGAGCAGGAAATGGAGCAAATTGTTCAGAACTCAGTCGGTACTATTATGATGACCATAGGTGGCCAAATCATGTCGGGTGACGGTGATAGTTTTGAAGCCAAGATGGATGCCTTCTCCAAAAAAATGGACAACTTAGGCCAAGATATTGAGCAACAAATTGAGAGTCAATCTAAGGGACTGGAAGCTAAAGCTGACCGTTTGTGCGACCGATTTGAAAATCTGTTAGTGCTTGAAAATCAATTACGCCAAGAGGTACCAGAACTCGCGCCTTATGCGTTGACACAAAACTCAACCAAGGAGCTGCGTGAATAGTTCTTGTTAATCGTCCTTACTAATAGTTTTTGTGAATAGCCCTTGGTTTTAACTGCAATAACTTCTATCTCCTTGTGCATGAGTCAAATTTGAATGCTACGCCCCTAGTCAATTTATCGCCTAGGGGCTTTTTTATTGGCTAATTCTTAGTGGCGAAAGCTATGAGGATAAAGTCGATGTGGCTTGTAGGCTTGGCTTGCAGCGATTTAGTTCGGAATGTTACAGTCTAGAGACGAATATTTGGTATACTCTTAAAATATAATTAAAAGCTGGCATATCAGTCAGATATAACACCCTACTTTAGTGGACTTTTTCGGTCTAAATCTCTGCGTTATATCACTTTAATGCGAGATATCAATGCTATGGTTATTTTTAAGCGATGATTACGCTAACCACTGCTATTCACCGAAAGTTAATATCATTGTCGTAAACAGCTTAAGGCGACTTCCATGTTAGAACTGTTAGAACCTATTGCGATTTTTACTCATGTGGCCAGAGCTGGTAGTTTTAGTGCCGCCGCAAGAAGGCTTGGGATTTCTAAGTCTAAGGTCAGTACACAAGTCGCCGATCTTGAACATAGACTTGGTGTTCAATTAATCCAACGTACCACCCGCAGCTTAAGCCTGACTGAAGCAGGGCATTTGCTGTATCTGCAAGGTGAAGAATTGCTGCGTGACGCTGAACAAGCGATAGCCAGCGTGCATAACTTAAATGATGCGACCCGCGGCGTGCTTAAGGTGGGGATTTCCCAGTCCTTTGGGGTGATGCATATCATTCCTGCGCTGCCATCCTTTATGGCAAAACATCCTGAGCTTGAGCTACAAGTGAGCTTACTGGACCATAAAGTAGATGTCGTGAGTGAAGGCTTAGATTTATTGTTAACTATGTCGGAGCAATTACCGCTTGGTATGGTTGCTAGACCTCTGATGAAGTGCCAATTCCTGTTAGTTGCTTCTCCTGGCTATATTGCTCAACATGGCGAGCCAACTCGACCTGAGCAGTTAGTTGACCACAATTGTTTGGTCTATCAAGGCGAGTGGCACGAGCACAGCATGTGGCAATTTAAGAAGGGTGATGATTACTGTGAAATTGGCGTATCGGGCAATTTCAGGGTGGATAACGCACCGGCCTTAAAATCTGCTGCAATCAGTGGTCTCGGGGTTGTGTATCTTGCAAGTTATTTGATGGAAGATGAAATTGCCAAGGGAACATTAGTGCCTTTACTGAAGGATTGGCAATTGACCCACCATCTGCCATTGCAGGCGGTTTATCCCCGTCGTAAGCACTTAGCACCTAAGGTCAGTTCTTTTATCGAATTCATCAAAGATCACATAGGCACGCCGCCGTATTGGGATGCGCCCTATGTCGAATTATTCAGTAAACGTCAGTAGAATAGGAAACATTGTTCTCAAAACCAGTTCTATGTGATTTCAAATTAACCAAGCACTTTTATGGCTATTTAAAATCAATACTTTAGATTGAGTTGATGAGTACATTTGCTGATGATTTTTTAGGGTGTTCTAAAGCACTTTTTTATAACACCCTTGAACTCTGTTCTTAATTGAATACAATGGTAACAGTTGATTCGGAATGACCTGAGTCTTATACGTTTATTGGAAATGACCCCTTTCAATTTTTGTGTACAGGTCGGCATTAATGCAGTTTTGGATCACAGCCAACAGAAGTTTGAGAACTAAAACAATGTTGGCTCTTTAAACCATCATCCTAGTTTTTGGTTTACCTCAGCCTTATCGCTGAGGTAATTTTTTATTGATGGTTTGTGCAGCCTTGAGCACAAGTTTTGTCTCCCTGTACCCTAAAGTCGCAACTGTGTGTTAAGTGATGTGAAAGCGAGTGCTAAAGCATAAATTAATACAACAAATATAGTGACCCACAGTGAGAAGGGTTCTGTTATCTAACGGGATAATGGTACCAATAAAAAAGCCACTTTCGAGTGGCTTTTTTATTGGGCGTAGATATATATGTCGCTTTAGTCGTGAAGCAGGTTAACAATGCTTCACGACCAGGCATTAAGGTATTAAGGCATTAATACATTAGGGTATTAGGCCTTCTTCTTGCTGGCTATCCAGAGATCGACTTGTTGCTCTAGCACATCCAGTGGCAATGCGCCGTTAGCAAGTACTAGCGTATGGAAGTCGCGGATATCAAATTGACTGCCAAGCTGTTGCTCTGCTTTATGTCTGAGTTCCAGCAGCTTAATCATGCCCACTTTATAGGCTGTCGCTTGTGATGGCATAACGATATGGCGTTCAACCATTTTCACCGCATCCGATTTAGCATTGGGCGTATTATCCACGTAATAGGCAATGCCTTGCTCTCGGGTCCACTTTTTAGCGTGGATACCAGTATCAACGACTAAGCGACATGCACGCCATAGCTCCATTGCTAGGCGACCAAAGTCAGAATAGGGATCGGCGTAGAGTCCCATTTCTTTCGGGAAAGATTCGCTATATAAACCCCAGCCCTCGATATACGCGGTATAGCCACCAAATTTGCGGAACTTAGGAATATTTTGCAGCTCTTGGGAAATGGCGATCTGCATGTGATGACCCGGAATACCTTCGTGGTAGGCCAGCGCCTCCATTTGGTATTTCGGCATGGCTTTCATGTCATATAGGTTTGCATAGTAGCTACCTGGACGCGAGCCATCCGGCGCAGGTTGCTCATAGAAGGCTTTACCCGCGGATTTTTCTCTAAAGGCTTCAACCTGTTTCACTATCATGGCGGCCTTAGGTTTTACTTTGAACACTTCATCTAAGCGCGATTTCATATTGTCGATGAGCTTAGTCGCCTCAGCTAAATAGGCGGCTTTGCCTTCGGCGGTATTGGGGTAGTAGAACTGGGGATCGTCACGCATGAAGCTAAAGAATTGCTGTAAATCGCCTTTAAAATTGACCTTCTTCATAATGGCGCGCATTTCATTATGAATACGTTCCACCTCAGAAAGGCCTAAGTCATGGATTTGATCGGCGGTCATATTTGTGGTGGTAGTGCGGGCCAAAGCATTATTGTAAAAGGCCGCGCCATTAGGGAGTTTCCACGCACCATCGCGGTCGTCAGCTCTGGTTGCTAAGGTTTTGATGTAACTGATGAGCTTGTTATAGGCGGGCTCGACTTGAGTTACTAGTGCATGCTCAGCCTGTTGAATCAGTGCTTGCTTTTCCGTTTCTTTAATCGCTAATGCGTTCACTTTACGGCGAAAATCTGCGAGTAGCGCGCTGTCGTCGCTCTTATCAAAAGGCGCACCTTTGATGATGTTTTGGCTGTCTGAAATCACATAAGCGAATACAAACTTAGGCGCAATAATGCCTTTATCTGCGCGGACTTCTAAAACTGTCTGTAATTGACTTAAACGTTTAGGCACGCCATTCAAGCGGCTGATATAGGCCTTGGCATCGCTGGCATCGGTAATTTGATGTTGGTTAATCAAGAAGGAGGCGATCATAGAGTGGCCGCCATGCATCTGATTCACAGGGTAATTATGGTAGCGCCATTGGTCATCTTCGATGTCATTTTGCAGATTTTGTTTGAGTAAGGTGAGGCTGAGGTTTGTTTGTGGATCGAGTTTGGCCGCATCAATCAGATTGACCTGCGCCAGTTGTTTTTTTGTGCGTGCTAGGGCTTTATCATCGGCGGCATCACCCAGTTCATCCCATTTATCATAGTCTAGCTTGATCCCCATATAGGTTTGCGAAATAGGGCTCGCCATGATGTTTTCCATGAAGATGGTTTCGAACAACGCATTGGCTTTGTCTGACTCGGTTTGCACCACTGCATTCATAGGTTCACTTGCACTGTGTAAGGCTGGCGAAGTTGATGCTGCATACGCGGGAATGGTCAGCAGAGCTGAAAGGGTCAGTGCGACTAAGCTGATTTTAGTTTTTATTGGCATGATCAGGCTTCCTGGATTGAGTTGCATCAATTCTAAAGAAGCGGAACAAGAATGTATGGATATTAATGTTAGAAAATGTGTTAGCAGTAATAGTATTAAACTGCACTATTGACCACTAACACATTATTTATAGAGCTATTTTAACGGCAGACTTAGCAGAATTGTGTCAGTAAATCATTAACAAACATATGACCTTTACTGGTTAATTGCCAATGTTCAGCGGATTCTGTCAGTAAACCGCGCTGTTTGGCTTTTTCCATTCCTTCGGTCAATGTGTCTCTGTGCTGTCCGGTACGCAGTTCAAATTCTTGCTTAGGGATAGGTGTCATCAGACGCAGGCGATTCATTAAATATTCGAGCGCGCGATCTTCCTCCGCCACTTCAATCGATTCGAAGGTGTAGTTATTGGCACTGAGATATCCCTTGGGATGTTTAATTTTTACCGTGCGTATGATGCGGTTTTCTTCCGGCAAGGTCACCTTACCGTGGGCGCCACAGCCTATGCCTAGATAATCACCAAACTGCCAGTAGTTGAGATTGTGCCTACATTGATAACCGGGTTTTGCGTAGGCAGATATTTCGTATTGCTCATACCCTAATGCTGCCAGCTTTTGTTGACCTTGCTCATAGATATGCCAGAGCGCTTCGTCATCGGGCAACTGCGGTGGTTTTGAGTGGAATAGGGTGTTGGGCTCAATTGTTAACTGATACCAAGATAAATGCGGTGGATTGAGCGCCGCTGCCGTGTCGATATCGGCCATCGCTTCAGCAAAACTTTGGTTCGGTAATCCATGCATTAAATCAAGGTTGAAACTTAAGTATCCCGCTTGACTGGCTTTTTGAGCAGCGACTTGTGCCTCGTTTTGATCGTGAATACGTCCAAGTAAGTTGAGCTTATCCTTAGAAAAACTCTGCACACCGATAGATAAACGGGTAACACCTGCTGCACGATAGGCACTAAAGTCATCGTGTTCCAAGGTGCCAGGGTTGGCTTCCATGGTGATTTCGATATTGTCACTAAAGGGGATTAGCGCATTAGCACCATCGAGTATGCGTTTGATTTGCAAAGCATCGAATAAGGATGGTGTGCCACCACCGATAAAGATGGTATGGATCTGCCGCCCTTGGACCAGATGTAAGTCTTGGCGTAAGTCTTCCAATAGCGCATCAACATAGGCTGCCTGTGGCAGCTCACCATTTTGACCATGGGAATTAAAGTCGCAGTAAGGACACTTTTGTACGCACCAAGGAATATGGATATACAGACTGAGTGGCGGCAGTTCGAGCTTCATCGCAGTAGTCATGGCTGTTGACGACATTATTGTGCATTCCCGCCAGTTAATACGCCTTGGGCTTGCATGGCAGCGATGAGTTGCACTAGGGCTTTACCACGATGGCTTAAGGCATTTTTCTTGTTGCTGCTGAGCTCCGCCGCGCTACATTGATAATTTTCAGGGATAAAAATCGGATCGTAACCATGGCCATTGTCGCCACGTTGGTTAAAGTCGATTTGGCCTTCCCATGCGGCTTGGCAAATAATTGGGGTTGGATCTTTGGCGTGGCGCATATACACCAGCACGCATTGGAATCGCGCACTGCGAGGTGCTGGCTGGTCTTTTAATGTTTCAAGTAGTTTCAATACGTTGTCTTGATCTTTGGCATTCTCGCCCGCGTAACGCGCTGAATAAATGCCGGGAGCGCCTTGGAGTAAATCCACTTCTAAACCTGAATCATCGGCAATGGCCGCAAGTCCGGTGATTTCGGCTGCATGCCTGGCTTTGATAATGGCATTTTCGACAAAAGTGGTGCCCGTTTCGGCCACTTCGCTGACATTAAATTGGCTCTGCGGCAGTACAGTGACACCGTAGCTGGCGAGCATTTGATCGAATTCGGCGAGTTTGCCTTTGTTGCCACTGGCGAGGACGATTTGTTGCATGGAACACCTATATCATTGGGGCGACTTATACTGCGGCAATGATACCCAAGCTGAGGGCTAAAGGACAGGAAAAGGGCGGACGGTACTGACTTGTACCGTCCCAAAGTGGGCTTTTGTCTTGCGGTAATCTCAGCTTGGCTTATTCGACGTAGAATTTTTGCTTGAACTGCAAGTTGGTATTTAATTGATTACCATGCTTGATCGCGATATTGAAGTTGATCTCCTGATCATCGCGGTAAGGGACTTCGGCAATATAATAAATCGCATCTCCTTCACGGATCTCTTTGAAGGTTAAGTTGATTCGAGCATCTAATAAGTTGTTGGCGACACCGGTAATTTCAACGGGTACTGCGGGTTTATTCGCTTCGCTGATATCTAACACCGCAATGTTGATAATGCCTGTATAGCTACTACGTTGAATGCCATAGGATTTGGCTATGCTAGGCGTTAAAAATGTACTGCCAAGTGCCATGTAATGAATGTCAAAATTGCCGACAGTTTCTTTTTGCTCTGCGTTTGCAACACCACAAAGGCTAGCGGTGAGGGCTAATACAGCCAGAATATTACGGAACATGATGGGATACCTCATATTAGGGAATGTTTGAGTATAGGTCGCTGTGATTATTGTTTATGTTTATCTGTTTATCGATAAATTAACCGCATTCAACGAAATTTTTTGGTTTTCAGCCTTTCAACAGCATTAGCTCAGCTAGTTTGTCCCATCAGCTCAGTAATGACACTTGGGATGATCTTTGGGTCAATCACGCGGATTTGCTTATGCCGACCAAGTTCACCTTTCATTATATGAATGTCGCTCTTTGGCACTTTAAAAGTCTTTGCTAAATACTTGCTTAAATGGGCATTGGCCTTACCGTCGATAGGCGGCGCAGTGATGGCGACTTTTAGCTCATCACCGTGCAGTCCTACAATTTGATCTCGGCTGGCCTTAGGCTGAATGTAGAGATTAAGCAGCAAGTCACCTTGCTGCAAAGTCACTGCACTCATTAGATCACAGCCCAATAAGGAACATATTGAGCAAGTAACATATTGAGGAAATTCATACCTATAATTACTAACATCACAGATAAATCTAAGCCACCAATTGGCGGTATGATACGGCGGATTGGGGCTAATACGGGTTCAGTTAACTGACCCATGATCATCACAATTGGGTTATAACCTTGGTTAAACCAACTTAATATTGCGCGTATCAACAGCATCCAAAACAGTAAGACCCCCGCTTTCTTGACCACAGACACAACGGCAAACATTAGAAACAGCATTATGTCTATGCCACCGCCCGCAATCAGGCTTATCAGTAGCACTTTGACCATCACGACCAGCAATGCGAGGACGAATGATGCGGTATCAAACCGTCCTAAGGAAGGCAGAATACGGCGCATTGGTGCGATGAGCGGGTGAGTCGCTTTGACAATAAATTGGCTAAAAGGATTGTAAAAATCCGCCCTTGCCAGTTGCAGCCAAATCCGCAAAATCACCACCATCAAATATAAGTCGAATAGTGTGGTGATTAAAAAGGTAAATGCATTCATCGAGATTTCTACCTATTAAAGTCCGATATAAAAACGCGTTAGTGGAAATTAAAATGTCTTAGCCATTTCTTCTGCACGTTTAATGCAGTTTTCCATGGCTTTTTTTACTAAACCACGCATATCCGCAGCTTCAAATGTCGCCAGCGCCTGTGCGGTGGTACCGCCCTTTGAGGTGACATTCTCCCTTAGATTACCTAAGGTCAGTTGTGGATTTTGCTTTGCCATCATAGCAGCGCCGAGCGCGGCTTGCTGCACTAAAGTTCTGGCTTTGTCTTCATCCATTCCCATTTCTTTGCCTGCATCTATCATAGACTCCATTAGCAAAAAGAAATAAGCCGGTGAACTGCCCGATAGTGCAATCACTTGATCTAATTCTGACTCTTCATTAACCCACACAATTTCGCCGCCGCTAGACATCAAACGATCGCAAATGGCTTTTTGCTCGGTAGAAATAGCCTGAGGCGCATAGAGGCCTGTCATACCCACACTAATCTGCATCGGTGTATTGGGCATGGCGCGAATAAGTTTAATATCCTGCGCCAGATAATCGGTATAACGCTTTGCTTTAATGCCTGCAGCGATAGTGATGACTAACTTTTGCGACATATCGACCGTTTGTAATGCTTCACACACTTGCTGCATCAATTGCGGTTTTACCGACAGTACTATGACATCGGCAGCTTGCGCTGCGGTTAAATTGTCTTGAGAAACCAAAATGCCTAAATCGGCTTTTAGTGCATCGAGTTTGCCTTGGCTAGGATTGGTCGCTTGGATGAGTTGAGCAGGATAGCCGCTATGAACTAGGCCACTGATGATGCTGCGCGTCATGTTGCCGGCACCGATAAAGCAGATTTTCTGTTGATCCATTTGATTCTCTTCAGTGTGTTAACCGTTAATTTGTAACAGACTCACCTTAAATCAAGATGATATAACGGTTAGTCATTTGAATGTCAGAGCCAGATTAGTCGACTCTCGCTAATTGATCTTAAATGTCGTGAACTTAAATACAGTATTTGGGCATAAAGCGCTAAAAACAAGGTCAAGCTCGTACACTGACCTCGAACTTCATGCCTCGGGTGAGTTTACGCCGCGTAATTTCGCTCACCAAAAATGGCACTGCCAATGCGCACCATAGTTGAACCGCAGCTAATCGCTGCATCTAGGTCATTACTCATCCCCATGGAAAGCGTGTCTACACTAGGGTAATGCGATTTAAGTTCTTGAAATAGATTGTTTAACATAGAAAACTCTTTAAGCTGTAACTCAGTATCTGCGGTAGCCGTTGGGATCGCCATTAGGCCTCTCAGTGCGAGATTAGGTAACTGAGCGATAAGCTCTGCCAGTGGCAGCATTTGCGCCGCATCTATGCCAGATTTTGTGTCTTCAGCACTGATATTAATTTGAATGCAGATGTTTAATGGCGCTAATTCAGCTTGACGTTGGTCATTGAGACGTTGGGCAATTTTGTCGCGCGAGACTGTGTGCATCCAATCGAAATGCTGGGCGACTATGCTAGTTTTGTTGGATTGGAGTGGCCCGATAAAGTGCCATTCAATGTCCGGAAAATCCCCCTTGAGTGCGGTAATTTTCTCCGCGCCTTCTTGGACATAGTTTTCGCCAAAGCAACGCTGACCGGCTTGATAGGCTGCTATAATGTCTTCAATAGGTTTGGTCTTGCTGACGGCAAGTAAGCGAATACTGCTAGGTTGGCGTGCACATTTTTGCGCCGCTTGTGCGATCCTGCGCTGGGCGATTGCGAGTCTGTCTGCTATTGTTGTCATGATGTAATTATCTAGTTGCAAGGATATCCCAAACGATGGAAATCACTGAGTTATTGGCATTTAGTGTAAAACACAAAGCCTCGGATCTACACCTTTCTGCAGGGATATCTCCCATGATCCGTGTCGACGGTGAAGTGAGAAAAATTAACCTGCCCGCGCTCGATCACCAAGGCGTACACAGCCTAGTGTACGACATAATGAATGATAAGCAGCGCAAGGACTACGAAGAACATTTAGAAATCGATTTCTCGTTCGAAGTCCCTAATCTTGCACGCTTTCGTGTTAACGCATTCAATCAATCCCGTGGTGCTGCGGCCGTATTTCGTACCATTCCTAGCGACATCTTGTCACTTGAGCAATTAGGTGCGCCGGAGATTTTTAAAAAAATCGCCAGTTTCCCTCGGGGATTAGTCCTAGTGACTGGGCCAACAGGTTCGGGTAAGAGTACCACACTTGCCGCTATGGTGGATTACGTTAACGAAAATCGACACGATCACATCTTAACCATTGAAGATCCTATCGAATTCGTACACCAAAATAAGCAATGTTTGATTAACCAGCGTGAAGTTCACCGCCATACCCACAGCTTTAATGCGGCGCTTAGAAGCGCACTACGTGAAGATCCGGACGTGATTTTAGTCGGTGAGATGCGTGACCTTGAAACCATTCGTTTGGCGATGACCGCCGCAGAAACGGGCCACTTAGTGTTTGGTACCTTGCATACCACCTCAGCCGCGAAAACCATTGACCGTGTGGTCGACGTATTCCCCGCCGGTGAAAAAGACATGGTGCGCACTATGTTGTCGGAATCGCTGCAAGCGGTTATTTCGCAAACCCTGATTAAAAAGGTAGGCGGAGGCCGTGTCGCCGCCCATGAAATCATGATGGGTACTCCCGCTATTCGTAACCTTATTCGTGAAGACAAAGTGGCGCAGATGTATTCGGCGATTCAAACCGGTATGGCCCACGGAATGCAGACCTTAGAGCAATGTTTACAGAACTTAGTCAATCGCGGTCTTATCACCCGTGAAGATGCAATGGCGAAGAGTTCGAATAAACAAGCGACATTTTAAGGATTTATGATGGATGTTCTTCCGTTTTTAAAAGTGATCGTTGAGCGCAAAGCCTCCGACTTGTTTATCACAGCTGGCTTTCCGCCGAGTGCCAAGATTGACGGTGAGTTGCGTCCCTTGGCCGAAAGTGCCTTTACTCCGGCACAATCACTGGATTTTGTTGAATCCTTAATGACCGAAGCGCAGAAACAAGAGTTTCATTCGACTCGTGAGTGTAACTTTGCTTTTGCGGCAAAGGATTTAGGTCGTTTTCGGGTGAGCGCCTTTTGGCAGCGCGAATCGCCAGGCTGCGTGATGCGCCGTATCGAAACTAAAATCCCTGACGTCGATGATTTAAAACTGCCACCCATTCTGAAAGATCTGGTGATGAGCAAACGGGGTCTTATCATTATGGTGGGCGGAACGGGGACGGGTAAGTCAACGTCCTTAGCGGCCTTGGTAGGCTATCGCAATGCCCATGCCCGTGGTCATATTTTAACTATCGAAGATCCCGTCGAATTTGTTCACGACCACAGAAAAAGTATTATCACCCAACGTGAAGTCGGCATAGATACTGAGTCTTTTGATGCGGCGCTAAAAAGCTCTCTTCGCCAAGCCCCCGATGTGATCTTGATTGGTGAAATTCGTACCCAAGAAACGATGGAGTTCGCGTTGTCATTTGCGGAAACGGGTCACCTTTGTATGGCAACCTTGCATGCCAACAATGCCAACCAAGCATTAGACCGGATTATGCATCTCGTGCCTGAGAGTAAACATCAACAATTGTTGTTCGATTTGTCATTGAATTTGCGCGGTATTGTGGCTCAGCAATTGATCCCAAAAGTCGATGGCACAGGGCGCCGCGCCGCGATTGAAGTCTTGATTAACACCCCAAGGGTGGCAAGTTTAATTGCGAAAAACGAGCTGCACTTACTCAAAGAAACCATGGCCAAATCCAACGAGCAGGGCATGCAGACGTTCGATCAGGCCTTGCTCAAACTTTATATTGATGGCGAGATTAGTTACGCCGATGCGCTGCATCATGCTGATTCGCCTAACGATTTACGTTTGATGATTAAATTGCAGAATAAAGAATCCACTGGTTCAGGATTTATGGAAGGTGTCACCTTAGACATGGACTAACGCGAGAGTTAGGTTCTGGATTCAGCAGCTCTTTATGGGCTGCTTTTTATTGGTGTTATTAGATTTTCGTTCAGCTCAATCGGTTTTACTTCATCGCTATGTGGTGGTTAACCATAGCTTTTATTTTTTAATTCAATATGATCTTTACTTAGTGCGTTTACGTAATGTACCGGTAAAGGAGAAAGCAATGAAAAAATTACCTATGATATTCGCTATGACAGCGAGCTTGATGAGTGCTGGTGCTATGGCGACCACTTGTCCAGAATACCTGAACCTTGAAGTACGAAAATTACATTCTGAAGAAACAGTTAATCTGTGTGAATTGACTCAGGGAAAACCCGTGTTGATTGTTAACACTGCCAGTAACTGTGGCTACACCCCGCAGTTTAAAGCGCTCGAAGCATTGCATGAAAACTATAAAGACAAAGGCTTAGTGGTAATTGGTTTCCCATCGGATGATTTTTTCCAAGAAGAAAATGATGAGAAAGACACGGCTAAGGTGTGTTACATCAATTACGGTGTCACTTTCACTATGCTGTCGACTTCGGCTGTGCGTGGCAGTGACGCCAATAGCGTATTTAAATACTTAGCCGAAAAAACCGGTGCGCCTAAGTGGAATTTTTACAAGTATGTCGTTAGCCGCGATGGCGCACTTGTGCAACAGTTCAATTCTAAAGTGAAGCCAGATAGCGAAGAGCTTAAGCAAGCAATAGAATCTGTACTTTAATTTTATAAGTATTTATTAATTAAGAGGCTGTTTTGGCTAAATTTTCAGGCTTATCCAAAGAAGTTGGACACGGACAGCGCGGCAAAGTGGGCGTGCTGTTATTAAATTTAGGTACGCCAGATGCACCCACAGCATCGGCTGTTAGGCGTTATCTAGCTGAGTTCTTAGCGGATCCCCGCGTAGTCGAAATTCCTAAATTAGTGTGGATGATGATTTTACACGGGATCATTTTGCGGGTACGCCCTGCAAAATCGGCGGCGTTATACCAGAAGGTATGGACAGCGGCCGGCTCACCGTTAATGGACATTAGTTTGCGTCAAACGGCGAAGTTAGCGGATAAACTTAACGCCGATAACCATGATGTTTCTGTCCATTTAGCCATGCGTTATGGCAGTCCATCGGTCGCCAGTACCTTGCAAACTATGCATCAAAATGGCATTGATAAAATCGTGGTGTTACCCCTGTATCCTCAATATGCGGCGCCAACTACGGGTTCTGCTTTTGATGCTATTGCGGCTGAGTTGTCCAAGTGGCGCTATATTCCATCGTTGCATTTTA
Source organism: Shewanella scandinavica (assembly GCF_031932065.1). NCBI lineage: Bacteria > Pseudomonadati > Pseudomonadota > Gammaproteobacteria > Alteromonadales > Shewanellaceae > Shewanella > Shewanella scandinavica. The sequence goes on along the minus strand of NZ_JAUOES010000005.1, from coordinate 236,544 downwards.
TTAATACTTATCATGATAATGCTGATTTTATTAACGCGTTAGCGAGTTCGATCACGGCTGATTTTGAAGCCCATGGTAAACCGCAAAAATTGGTGTTGTCTTACCATGGTATGCCTGAGCGTAATTTGCATTTAGGCGATCCGTATTATTGCTTCTGCATGAAAACGACTCGACTGGTTACCGAAAAGCTTGGGTTAGGCAAAGATGAGTTTGTAATGACATTCCAATCGCGTTTTGGTAAAGCTAAATGGCTACAACCTTATACCGATGCGACTTTGAAAGCGTTGCCGCAACAAGGCGTGCGCGATATTGCTATCGTTTGCCCGGCTTTTAGCGCCGATTGTTTAGAAACGCTGGAAGAAATTGTTGGTGAGAATGGTCATCTCTTTGCCGAGGCGGGTGGTGAGAAGTTCCGTTACATTGCTGCACTAAACGATGATGATGCGCACATTACTATGATGGCCAACTTAGTGAAGCCACATTTTTGATCCGGTAATTTATCGGGTTAAACATAAAACTGAAAAGGATAAGGCAACTTATCCTTTTCTTTATATATGGTTTTTTATTGTAGCATTACTTGCTGAAGTTATTTTCGAAGTAGCTTTCAATAATCAGTACGGCAGACACAGCATCGACTTGGCCTTTGGTGAGCGCCTTGAATCCGCCTAACTCGAATAATCTTGCCTTAGCATCGGTAGTGGTTAATCGCTCATCTTGAGTGGCTATTTTGACTTTGAACTTAGCATTGATACGGTTCGCAAATTTACGCGCCCTGTGGGTCATATCTTGCTCAGTGCCATCCATGTTTAAGGGCAGACCAACAACCACTAGGTCGGGTTGCCACTCTTTGATTAAATCGCCTATCTGATCCCAGTTGGGGATCCCATCGACGGCTTTGATTGACAATAATGGCGTGGCGCTAGCGGTGATTTCTTGGCCTATAGCCACACCAATACTTTTAGTGCCAAAATCAAAGCCTAATACGGTTTTCGAATTCATAGTGTGCTGACTTATATTAAGAAATAGGCTTAAGCGTGACCCGCTTGAGCTGAAACCTGCCAAGCATCAAATCCAAGAGCTCGGCTGGCCTGTGGCCAACGGTCTTCGTGTTTAATGTCAAACAAGAGTGCATTGGTTGCTGGAATCGTTAGCCAAGAATTATCGGCAAGCTCTTGTTCGAGCTGATCTTTGCTCCATCCAGCATATCCTAAGGCGACGAGGAATTTCTCTGGCGATCTGTTGCTTCCAATCGCGGTTAACACATCGCGTGAGGTGGTTAGCATTAAACCACAACCCAGATCTGTGCTGTTGGCCCAATAGGGCTGAGAGGTATGCAGTACGAAGCCACGATCTTGGGAAACGGGTCCGCCCATCATGACGTTGGCATTGAACGCTAAATCGGTGGAGACTTGTTCAGCTGGTAAATCCATTTGTTCTAATAGCGAATTAACTTCGATACCGAGCGGTTTATTGATCACCAGTCCCATGGCGCCTTTGGCATCATGTTCACAGATATAGATGACTGAGCGTTCAAAAAACGTATCGTGCAGTGAAGGCATGGCAATTAAGAAATGGTTCTGCAGACTCTCCATTAAACTACTCCGTTCGATGTGGCTAAGTTGATCTAGCATGCTGCTATATTGCTAAGTCGGGCGAGATTAACCGCCAGCTAATTTAACTTTGTAGTTCTGCTTCTCAAGCAATAGCTTTAATTGCTCGCGGTTATCGGTTTGGACCTCAATAGTGAAATCTTTAACCGTTCCACCACAACCACATTGTTTTTTAAGGGTCTGAGCCATTGCTTTTAACGCGGTTTCATCGAGACCTAGGCCTGAGATTATCGAAACGCCTTTGCCTTTGCGGCCCTTACTGTCTCTATGGATCCTGACTATACCGTCGGATTCAGGAATCACTTTAGTGACGGGCTCTGCATTAATACGGCCTTTGTCGGTGCTGTACACTAAGGATACATTAGGATCTGCTTTCATAGATTTCATTCATTGGTGTTAAAAGATGACTTATACCCGTTGAGTTTATCAAATTTGCAGGGGTTCTGGGAGGTAAAAAAAGACCACTTGAGGATTATCCTTAAGTGGTCTGAACAAAATGCTAACTCTTTGCAGGGAAGTAAGCATATTTTTGAAAAAGGGAGCGTTTTCAGCCGTTTTAATTCATGCGCATAAAGACCATGACGATCAGCGCCACTGCGGTCAGTAAGGCGCTGGGCATAATAAATTTATGTAGCTTAGGTAACGCAATTAAGCAGGCGGTAGTCACAAAGCCGAATGCGGCGACTGTCGCATAATTAGTGCCATTCGCGACGGTATCTATGACCAACCAGCCAAATACAATAAGAGGTAAAATCAGTAAGCTGACAGGCAAATGGCGCTTTATCTTAGCGTTATTGGCCTCGAGTGAGATTTTTTCTGGCGCAAGGAAGAAAATGGCTGATGCAACCAAAAACGCGCTAATAAACCAGTACATTTCATTACTCCCTTAATCTCAATTGATAATCATTATCATCTTTGGTTTTGCTGAAGTCAAGCTGAATGAGATGCTGCTTTTTAATCAATTGAGTTGTAGATCAGATGATTGCTCTGTAAGCTAAATTCATATCTCTGATACTTGTCTTTGTTCGGTTCGAACATCTGAGGAAATTAAGATGAAAAATATTTTTGTAGCTTTAGCTGTGTTGGCATTAAGTGCCTGTAGCTCGATGAAGTCTGGTTGGGACTATGATCCTAGCGCCAATTTTACCCAATATAAAACCTATGCTTGGGTTGCTCAGAAAGCCGATTCTGCCGGATATCATCTTGATGGCTTGATGGACCAAAGAGTAAGAGAAGCGGTTAATAGCCAGTTAGCGAGTAAAGGCATGACATTAGTCGATGCGAAAGACGCTGATGTATTGGTTAACTACCTGACCAAAGTCGACAAGAAAATCAATGTTGATACCTTCAATAGTAATTTTGGCTACAACCCATACTATGGTCCAGGATGGGGTTGGGGCGGCAATATGCAGACCCAAACTACAGTGAGAGAATATGAAGTTGGTACGCTGATTATTGATTTAGTTGATAATAAAACGACTAAGCTTATCTGGCGTGGTTCTGTTGCCGATACCATTCGCGACAAAAATACCCCAGAAGAAAGAGTACAGATCATCAATCAAGCGGTGGGCAGTGTGATGGCAAATTATCCCCCTAAGCCTGACACTAAGTAGTTCTGACTCAGTTTGAATGAAAATTAAGCGGCCTGAGGGCCGCTTTTTTGTGGCTGATTTTTATGCGTTTTGCCCATTCGATTAGATGATCTGCAGTTATTTATCATCTGATTGAATTTACGTTATTAATACTTATTAAAAATTTTAGGTATCTAAATAGACGTGAGAAGTAGTTTTACGCATAACTGGCTATTTTGTTTACAATTTATACAGTGCTATTTTGTAGTTGTAGGTAATGGAAATCTATTATTGATGAAATGATGAATTAATTTTTCTAATGATGAATTCAAAATAAAATCATTATAGAACTGAGGGTTTCTCAGGCAGAATCTGTTTCTTTACCTTGTTGGTAGTAGCAAAGATGCATGAGACGCAGATTATTGGATTACTTTGGTTGATTGGTATCATTGCCGAGGCTATGACGGGCGCTCTGGCGGCGGGTCGCAAGCAGATGGATTTGTTTGGTGTAGTGATCATTGGCTGCGCAACGGCGATTGGTGGCGGCACACTAAGGGACATGATGCTCGGCAATTACCCCTTAATTTGGGTTGAGCACGTGAATTACCTTATTGCGATTGCATTCGCTTCTTTGCTCACTGTTGCTATCGCCCCTGTGATGCGTTATCTGTCTAAGTTATTTTTGGCTATCGATGCCTTAGGCTTAGCTGTGTTCTCTATCGTGGGCGCGCAGAAGACCTTAATGCTGGGATTTAGCCCAACGATTGCCGTGGTGATGGGATTGGTGACGGGCGTCTTTGGTGGCGTTATCCGCGATATCCTGTGTAATCAAGTGCCTTTGATTTTTAAGAAAGAACTCTACGCGGTGATTTCACTACTGACGGCAGGCTTGTATATCGTCTTAAAAGCCTATCAATTAACCGAGTGGATTAATCTGGTTATTTGTCTGAGCGTTGGTTTTAGCCTGCGGATGTTAGCGCTGCGCTATCATTGGTCTATGCCGACCTTTGATTATCAGGCCAATGGCGATCAGCACACACATTAGATCGTAAAAAAATCGTAGATATACAATCGTAAAACAAAAGGGCTGCTAAGGCTGCCCTGTTTTTTAGCGGTAAATTACTGCTGGGCTTGAATAGTTTTCAGCGCTTCAAGTGCGGCATCATAGTTAGGATGCTCGGTGATATTCGGAACTAACTCTTGGTATTGGAGTTTACCTTCGGCATCTATGATGAAAATAGCCCTCGCCAGCAAGCCGTAATCTTGAATCAACAAGCCATATTTTTCACCAAAATCACGCCAGACAGAATCGGATAGTACTTTGATTTTATCTACGTTTTCTACTTTGCAGAAACGTTTTTGTGCGAAGGGTAAATCGGCACTGATAGTTAACATGACCACGTCATCAGAAAAATGGCTCACTTCGCTGTTGAAACGTTTAGTCTGTAGTGCACACACGCCCGTATCTAAGCTTGGTACGGCACTTATCAGCACAGTTTTACCCTTAAAGTCACTCAGCATGACTGGCGCAAAATGATCATCAACCACTTTGAATCCTGGCGCCATTTGCGACAGCTTAGGTAACTTGCCTTCCAAGGTGACGGTTTTTTCACCCATAAGAACCTGGGTTTTCTCACTGGCAAGCACATTGGGGCTTATCAACACTAAGCCATAAATGCAGCTGGCGGCTATAAATGATACGTATTTTTGCATTGGATTTCCTCGCACATGAATATCTGTGCCTTCGCTAATATCTGTCCTTTAAGGTACGCTAAAATGCTACGCGGAACCATAAAAAAAGGCCGGCAATTGCCGACCTTTGTTATTCATTTAGGGTTATTTGTTGAGTGGCAACTCTTTGACATGAATATCCATTTGTGGGAATGGAATATCGATATCGGCTGCATCTAATGCATTTTTGATTTGCTCAAGCAGTTGGAAACGAGCCGTCCAATAATCAGCCGTTTTTACCCAAGGGCGAACCACGAAATTAATTGAAGAGTTCGCTAATTCAGCCAGTCCAACTGTATATGATGGATCTTTTAACACATATTGGTTGTTGTCTAAAATCTCAGTTAAGATTTTCTTCGTGAGTGCGATATCGGCAGAATAAGACACGCCAATCACTAAATCGATACGGCGAGTATCCATTGCCGAATAGTTAGTGATAGTGCCATTCATGATGGATGAATTTGGCGCCACAATAACCTTGTTGTCTGGTGTGCGAAGTTTGGTTGAGAATATAGTAATTTCATCAACAGTACCGGCAATGCCAGCGGCTTCAATATAGTCACCAACGCGGCAAGGGCGGAATAACACCATTAACACGCCCGATGCGAAGTTAGACAGAGAACCCTGTAGCGCTAAACCCACCGCTAAACCAGCGGCACCGATAACGGCGACCAATGATGCGGTTTGTACGCCAATTTGGCCTAAGGTGGCAATCACTGCGAAAACAAACACAATTGCCCAAGTGAGGTTTGCGACAAATGAAACAACAGTCGGATCAACTTTACGGCTGTTCAGTAATTTACGAACCAGCTTTTGCGCTACGCCAGCAAAGTATTTACCAACAAAGAAAATGATAATGGCAAATAAAACTTTTAAGCCATAAGTCACAATCAGATCCGGTGCTTGCTTTAATAAACCTTCAAGGTTTTCCATTGAATAACTCCCTAAATATACGCTAACTAAAACTATTTATTATTGACGATAAATTGTACTCGTCGATTTAAACTGCGCCCTTCGCTAGAACGGTTGTCCGCTGCAGGTTCAGATATACCTTTACCCATTACGGTAAAGCGATTTGGATTAAAGCCATAATCTTCAACCAAAATACGTTTCACATTTTGAGCGCGCTGAAGTGACAGCTGATAATTAAACTCAGGCGTGCCAACGATATCCGTGTGGCCCACTAAGGTTAGTGCGACATCATTCGCTGCTAAATATGCTTTCACTAAGGCTAAAGTTTTCCATTGCGAAAAGTCAACTTCGGCAATGGCAAATTCAAAATACACCACAGCGGTAGAAATATTATGACAATCTGCGCTGAACTCAGCATTGGGATTACTCATACTACAATCTGCTGATGCAGTCGCTTTCACCTCGACCTCTTCAACACAGCCATTGGCCATTACTTGCGTGTCTGGCGCTGTGTTAGGGCAGGCATCTTTGATGTCAGGCACGCCATCTTGGTCAGTATCAGACCAAGCGAATACCTGCGATGTCAGGCTTAAACTTAATAGTAAAAGTACCAGCTGAATCCATCGAGATTGGGAGTTTTTCACTACAAATCACCTATTGAACGATAAGTACTAGTCGAAATTACTAAAGTGATCGCATGGTTGCAGCATGACCATCTTAGTGCGGTATTCTATCGACTTAGGCGTATTTCGCCAAGTGAAACGCATTCACGTGTCGACTCGTCTACAGACATATATCGGCAATATCTTGAGTATGTTTATGTTTTTATTAGTTGAAGCCAATATTCAGATCATCACTTCGCCCATGTATTCACGTTTGAAGTCAGTAAAATGCTTAGTAAGCATGATGATAAACTATACAAAATAAGCCTTTGGCGCTAGAGTCTTGAGCCCATTAAGCGCCAACCAAACCTTAAGTTGAGGACGAGATGATAGATTTACGCAGTGATACTGTTACCCAGCCAACAGCAGCGATGCGATTAGCCATGTCCAGAGCCGAAGTAGGTGACGATGTTTACGGTGATGATCCCACGGTAAATAGTTTGCAGGATATGGCCGCAGAGATGTTTGGCTTTGAAAGCGCATTATTTACCTGTTCAGGTACGCAGGCGAATTTATTGGCTTTGATGGCCCACTGTGAGCGTGGTGATGAGTATCTGTGCGGCCAGCAGGCCCATAACTATAAATTTGAGGGTGGCGGTGCCGCTGTCTTAGGCAGCATTCAACCTCAACCTTTGTTGAATCAAGTCGATGGCACCATTGCCTTGGCCGATATTGAAGCCGCCATTAAGCCTGACGATATCCACTTTGCCCGCACGCGTTTGCTCAGTTTAGAGAATACTATTGGCGGTAAAGTGATCCCGCAAAGCTATTTGGCGGATGCGCAGGCATTAGCCTTTAATCGCGGATTAAAAATTCATTTAGACGGTGCGCGAGTTGCTAATGCTGCGGTGGCGCAGAATATCGCGATAAGTGATATCACGGCGCACTTTGATTCTGTGTCGATTTGCCTGTCCAAAGGGTTATGTGCGCCAGTCGGCTCATTACTCTTAGGTGACGAGCGTTTGATTAAGAAAGCCATTCGTTGGCGTAAAATGCTTGGTGGCGGTATGCGTCAAGCTGGGATACTTGCAGCGGCAGGTAAGCTTGCTTTAACTGAGCAAGTGCAACGACTGAGTGAAGATCATGACAACGCGGCGTATTTGGCTCACCAGTTGGCAGAGCTGAGTGAGTTCGACGTCGATTTAGCCGCAGTACAAACCAATATGTTATTTGCCAAATTAGCGCCTAAAGTTGATGCGGATTTATTGGCAAAACACTGTCGAGCGGAAGGCATTCTGATAAGCCCTGGGCGAACGATTCGGCTTGTGACTCACAAAGATGTCAGCCGTCAGGATATAGATAAAGTGTTGCGTGTTGTTAAGCAGTACTTCACTGCCTAAACGCAGCTTGTTTTTAAACCTCTAAATGCCCGAGCTTTGTCTCGGGCATTTTTATTTGCGGGTACAACTAGGTGTTGAATTATTGAACAATCAACTGTTGATTGGTGAAAACAAGCCTTAGACCACGGGCGAAATATGTGTGCTTATCTATACTCAAAACAACAAGGTTTTATTGCTAAGGTAAATTTGGGTTGAAGCCTAATAACAATACTAATAAAGGGGTCGATTATTGGACAAATCGGATCAGTGAATTAGAAATGCCCGCACTGTGTTCGACTGTTAAATCGCTAGAAAAGCTCGCCAAGGATGACGTTTCCTCTCTCGCATTACTTGGGCGTAGCGTGATGCACGATAACGCCTTAACCTCTCGTATTCTTCGAGTTGCCAATAGTGCTATTTATCATAAGGGGAGTAGCCAAATCTCCACCGTTAGCCGCGCCGCCATAGTGCTGGGTTTCGATGCGGTTCGAAATATCTGTATCACAGCTAAGTTACTTTCAAGCTTGTTGGAGAGTAAAAATCTCGCGCCCAATGTCTATCAAAGGTTAATTAAATTGATGGCCAAAGCATTTCAAGCGGCTATGATGGCGCGGATGATGTTGAGTCATCATGACGAGGAGATGCAGGAGGAAGCCTTTATTGCCTCTTTGTTGTATCACATCGGCGAGAGCGCTTTTTGGAGTATTGGGGGCGAATTTACCGAAGAATTAGACTTAACACTCAGCCAATGTGAAACGCCCGCCGAAGAGAGAAGTGCTACCCGCGAAGCCCTTGGTGCTTCTTTTTTGCAGCTCACCCAGAGTATTGCCCGCAATTGGGGATTGGGAGAGTTGCTGATCCAAGCGTTGAATTATCCAGAGGACCAGCGGCCAGATATTCGGGCTATTTTTCTTGCCGATAAGCTCTGCGACATTTTATCGCAACCCGTTCTCGATAAGCTGGAGTTAGCAAAGCGTATGACTCAAGCGGCGAGTTTTACAGGGCTAGAAGAAAATGAGTTTTTGTTGCGGATGCAACGCTGCGCGAATGCGACCCATAAGTTGGCAGAAGTGTACGGTGCTAAAGTGTTGCTCGATTATTTGCCCGATCCTAAACGTATTGTCGCCGCTGAACCCGATCTACCTCCCATTCCGTTAGATATGCCAGTCTATCAAGTTAACTTGAATATTCAGTTAGCTAAGTTGCGTGAATTGACAGGTTTTGCCATTAATAAAGCAGATTTCAATCAGATAATGCAGACGGTTCTTGAAGGTATTCTTGAGGGCGTGGGTGTTGACCGCTGCGGTGTTTTGTTGTTATCGCCCAGCCGTAAACAGCTCCAACCTAGGGTGATATTGGGCCCTGATGCCGATGCGATAAAACAAGAGTTTATTATCGATTTGAGTGACAAACGTGGGCTATTTCATCAAGCAATGGAGCATAAGGTGCCGCTTTGGGTAGACGATCCCAGCTCTAAAAAATGGCAGGAGCAGTGCAAGGAATTACAGGCTCGGCACGTGTCACGGCAGGGCTTTTTACTGGCGCCTTTGTTGATCGACAGCAAAGTGATCGGGTTTTATTATGCTGATCGTGGTCCTTCACAAAGGGCATTTGATGAAGTGGATTTTCAAAGTTTTATCCACTTCTCCCAATTGGCGAATGTGTGTTTTACCGTGTCCTTGAGATAGCGTTCGCTGTTAGCTGCTTTCTCTTAAAGCTGGTTTTTTGAAAGCGTACAATTTGAAACCGTACAATTTGAATCAGTGATGCTATCGAAATCGCACTTTTTCTAAATTGTACGCTTTCGAAACCCTATTCGGCGGAGTGCGGCATTATTGTTTATTTGCGGCTTTGATCTCGATAGTGATCTGTTTCGCTATCTCATTGGGGATTGGGAAACTTAAGTGGTATTGCGCAATTTTCCAGTTACCATCGGTTTTGATCAAAGTACCGGTTCCTCGGCTGACGCCATAGGCGGGGCTATTTAATAACTCGTCGAACAATATGACGTCGCCATGTTGGATTAAATGCCGCTTCGTTAAATCATAGCGCCAACCTTTTGTCGGGCGGGAATAATGTTCAAACTCCGCCATTCCCCAACGCTCACTCGCATCCGTCCCAATAAAAATGCCGTCTTTTCGGTACAGGGCAAAATACTTATCCCAATCGGCATCGCTTGAATATTGGTTGAGTAAATCCAACACCTGAGCCGCAGCTTGTTGATCAGGATTCGAAGTCGTTGCAGCGCCTTGGACTTGAGTGTCTTGTGAGTCCTGTGCCTGTGCGCTTACATTAAGGCCGCCGAGCATTAACGCACTGAGCAGTAACCCCAAGCTGGCGCGATGAATATGAATGGTACGACTGGCATTTACGTGGCGATTAATATTGGAACTCTTAACTGTTAATGCATGAGTGTCTTTGAGCATTTAGTGTGCCTCTACTTTTATGGGTTAATGCCAGTTTATCGGATCGAGTTGATAAAAGCGGCTCAGTTCCCGATACAAGTCTGGGTGTTGTTGGTAGAAATCCTCTGGCTTTTCAAAAAAGACTTCAGTAATAACGGCAAAAAATTCAGCGGGATTCGTCGCACCATAGTAATTAAATATTGAGGGTATGCCAAAGTTTGCGCTGTGCTGTAATTGGATGAAGGCTTTACTTAGCACTTCTGACCAAGTGCTGTAATCGGCAAAATGTTGCAGTATCGGCGCGCCATTGGCTTGGCCGTCTTCTTGATCGAGCTGATGGGCAAACTCGTGGATCACGACATTATTGCCATCGTGGGGATCGGCGGCGCCGTCTAAAGTATTTTTCCACGAGAGCACCACTTTGCCGTATTCCCAAGATTCGCCCGCCAGCACATTGCGCTGTTCCCACACGATACCGCTCGTGTCTCTATGTTGATTATTAACGATAAAGGCATCGGGATAGACCAAAATTTGTTTCAGTTTAGGGTAAAAGTCTGTTTTTCGATTGAGCAGCAGGAGGCACGCCTGTGCTGCAATAGTGACTCTGACTTCATCGGTGATCTCGAAATCATCGCAGCCAACAAACTCCTTTTCATCGATGAAGATTTGGATAAGCCGTTTGAGCTGTAGCTGTAAATCTGTTGGTAACGCATGGAAGTAAGGCAGTCTTTTTTTGAGAATGCTGCGCCATTCTTTAGGAAAGGGTTTGGCCGTAACTCGGCGGCGGTGCAAGGTTTTGCGCCAACGACTTGAAAGTAGCCAAGCAATTGCCCCGACTCCGAGGATAAGCGTGATAACAATGGCGAGCATACTTTCCCTGACCTAATCCTGATTAACTTAATATTAGCTAATGGGGGTGAAGAGGACTTAACTCAATCCTTTGCTGAAAAAAGAACCGTTTCTGCCGCCGCGATTGGCGCCTTAGGAATAGCGAATGGGTTGGCCGAGGAGGGCTTCGGTACGGTTACGCCCCGTCAGTTTGGCATGATAGAGGGCTTCATCGGCTCGATTAATTAAACTATTTGCATCCAGCTGTTGCGGTAGTTGCCAGCAAGTAATCCCGGCGCTGATGGTAAGTATGCCCGCATGGGGAGAGTCTTCATGGGGAATTTCTAGGCTGATGATTTTCTCCCGTAATCGTTCGGCAAATTGATAGACCTCCTCGAGATGACTCGATGGCAGCACTATCATAAATTCCTCACCGCCATAGCGGGCGAGCATGTCAGTTGGGCGTTTTAAGATGGATTTAGCGGCGTTAACAATGTTTTTCAGACATTGATCACCGGCGACATGGCCGTACCTGTCGTTAAATTGTTTAAAATTATCAATATCAAACAGAATGATGCCAAGGGGCATATTGTGATCCCTTGCATACTCGAGTTCTTTTTGGAGTTGTATGTCTAAATAACGGCGGTTGTAGCAGCCTGTTAGTCCGTCGGTTTCCGCCATTCCTTTAACCTGGGCCGCATAGCTTTTTAGTGTTTCTAAAGAGTTCACCATTTGCTGCAGTTCTAGGTTGTCAGTGACCGGCATACGGGTGTCGAGCTTTTCATTGGCGATAGCGTTCATGGCATCTCGCGTCGCCATCACAGGTTTGATAATGCCCTTAGTGATAAAGTGCCAGCTGGTGAGCCAGATGAAGAAGCAATACAGAATACCACTGCAGAAAATCAATATGATAAATGCGGTGCTGTCGCTTTTAAGTTCGCCGCCCGTTTGTTGGATTTCATTCTCGACTTGGTTGACCAGATTTTGGGTATAGGTCGCGACGATTTGCGCGGCATCGGCTTGGTACTCTAAATGCGCATTGGCGATATGCGTGCTTTTAATGGCCTTGCGGGACAGTTCAAACAGGTTATCTTCACCGACCATGGTCTGTTTTATTTGCGATAACAAATTGAAATATAAACTGGTATCCCCGCTAACGCCCTCGAGAATCGCCTCCATATTTAACAGCAGCCGCATCGCTTCTCTTTGGGTGCGGTTAAGTTCAACCAGTTTGTCGATAATTTTTACCTGAGATAGGCGGGTAAATAAGTGTTCCCCCAAATGACTAAATTGAGATAATTGCTGGTTGGTATTGATATTCATCGCAATCTTGTCAAAATTGTTCAGCTTAAGCTGACGCTCTGAATCGGCATTGATGCTGTGAAATTGGGTCTGCATTTCATCGGTAAATCCCGATGCCATTGAGGTTAAATTGGCTTGAATATTTGTTGCTTGTAAATTGGCTTGTAGGGCGGAATCGGTTAACTCGGCAAGTAATGGCAGCTGTTGTAAATAATACAGTTGAATATCTAACGCGTGATTCAATTCTTGCTTACTGGCAGTAGAGGTTTCAATCAAGGCCAGTAATCGGGAGTCATTAATTAATAGTTCCCACTGCGCCGAGAGCTCACTCAATAGGCGAAGTCTTTGCTGTTCATTATCATAATGATTTAAACGTGCTGTGATGATTTGCAGTTTTTCACTATTTTTTGCCAGTTGCAGTGCAGTGGTGACTTTAACAACATCCACGCCCACCAAATGCTCAATTTCCGATTTCAGTTGCTGTGACAGTAGTATGGCGACGACACCATTAAACAGCGCCATGCCCACTATGATATAGAAGGCTAAGGTTATTTTTTGTTTTAGGCTTTTCAGCGGTTTAGTGCTTGTCATTGGTTTTCTTGTCAATCGCAGGTACCTCTCCATAGGTATTTTGGAGGTGTTTTATCTCTGCACTTAATTTAATGAAAATATCCTCGCTGTCAGCGGGCCTGCGGCTAGCGCGATAGCAAGCATGGCTGAGTTCAGGGTAAATCTGTCCCATGGCGGTACTGGTAAAATGCCCAAGTTCTAGCACTTTCGTTGACCAAAACATATTAGCGATATGGCTTGCCTCGAATGCGCCCGCTATGGTCCTTAACAATTCACTTTTAAATTCGGGGGCGGTCACGACATCCATTCGACAGGGATTACCGCCGCCGAGAGCATAAGCGTGTTGCGCCTCATAGGTGCCCATATATTTGATGAGCCAATAGGCCGCTTGGGGATTTTTGCTGTCATAACTCACGGCAAAAGCATAGGCGCCGTTATAGGGATAACCGCCGGGTACTTGACTCACAGCAAGGCGTGCGCCGGGAATATTTTGCTCAACTTTGAAGGATTTATGCCACAAATTATTGTAAGCGAAAGGCCACATTGCCGCTTGCCCCGTGGCGATTGCATTGGCAGCCTCACTGAAGGCAAATTGCTCGTTGGCAGGCACGGCATAGGGCATTAATTCGCGATAAAGCTTGGCGGCTTTGATGGCCTCATGGTTGATAGTCGGCACTTCAAAATGACTGATCTTTTTTTGTTCATTATAAATTGGCTGCATCCAATTGCCGCCTAAGCTCCAGATCATGCTGGAAAATTCATCGTTAATATGTGGCTTATCACCCGACATTAGCGCCAAGCCATAAAAGTCGTGGGTTAACATTTTATCCGCCAACATAGTGCCCGCTTTACGGGTGAAAAACTGGGCTTGATCCCGTAACTCGGTTAAGGTTTTTGCTGGTGCGAGCGGGTAACCGAACTGGCTCTGAAAGCGTGTTTTTTCGGTTTTATTATCGAAGAGATCCGCTCGGTAATGATTGCCCATCACATAGTTGTTGTAGGGAATCGCATGAATTTCACCATGGTAGGACAAAATATTCAGTAGCGATGGGTAATAGGGTTCTAGGTATTTCTCCATGGCCTTTTCACCATCGGGATCGTAGAGTTTTGCGAGTTCGACTAAAGGGACTGTGTAGCCATTTGCTGCCCATTCTTTTGCCCAGCCCGCTTCCATCGTCAGCAAGTCGTATTTGCCTGAACCTTGGAGTAAATCTTGGGTCTGCAAATTAAACATACTATCAAGTTCGGTGCTGATCACTTGCACTTTTACACCGGTTTTTTCAGTGAATTTAGGCAACATTTCTTGCGTTAAATAGTCGGTCCAAAATCCCTTTTCTGCGACTAAGGTGATGGGCGCTTTGTTCGTGAGCGGCGGGATTTGTGCCAATGAAAACTCAGCATAGCAGGGCATTAGAAACGCAGCGCTTAAACAAAGACAGATAAGTTGGTTTGGCTTTCGCAAAAAATACACCTTAACGTTACTGATTCACTGTGAATAAATAACACTTATTCATCATTCTGTACATTTAAGGATAGGTGGGATCAGCACTTATGCCGCGATTATATTGTGGTTTATATTTTAGTTTTTTGTTCTTGAGTAAAAAAGCCGATAACCCGAGCTTAGCTGAGTTACCGGAAAAGGGTGGGAGTATTGCGAAGTGTTAACGGTTTTGGCGCTGTTGTTCTCGTAATTGCCTCAGGGCAATGGGCAGATCGTAATGTTGTTCAATCAAGAATCGGAGCAGTTTCGATTTGGAGAGCGTGCTGTCTTGCGACAAGGTCGCGAGCTGGCTAATAGCCGCTTCGCTGAGTGAAAAGGTTGCCTTGCGATAGTGAGTTCTGGCCTCAACGTTTGCTGGCGATAAGACTTCTGTCCCTAAGCTCTGTTTATGCAAGATCAGTACATTGGAATGATTCAGCCCAGTGTCAGTTGTTATGTTAGTGAACGTTTGGTCAGCGGTTTTAGCGTTCGTCGTCGCTGCTTCAAAAGCGAAATGACTGCCTTTTGTTTTATTAGGGCTTTGTCCCATTGCATATAAGTTGGCTGCCTCAATAAACTCATCTAACGAAAGCGACGGCTGTATGTTGCTAGATGGCATAGCGTTTTTCTTGAGGTCGCTGAGTCCCATTTTGCCCCCTTTGTTGAGTGGTAAGGTGAGTGGGTTGAGCTTGATGGTGCAAGCCATTATTGATCAAACTATTATTTATCAAACCATTGTGCATCTGACCTTTACCAGTATTCTGAGGAGGCTTTGCAGGGTGTAGGTTGTCTTCTAAACTCGCGGCGCAATCGACTTGGAACAATTCACAGGCAATAGTACGGATTTCTTCTGCGGCCTTTCCGCTAGGGTCGATTTCAATCACTGATAGTCCTGACTCTTCGCTGTCATCATACACATTACGGCAGTAGGTTATTGCATCAAGGACGTTGATATCATAGGTTTTACAGACTTCTTTGGCTTCTAGAATTCGGTTAGCTTGATTAGGTAAACTTGGGCATTGGGTAATCACAAATGAAGCCTGTAGCTTTGGGTTTATCATCTTACAGGTCGCGACGATATCGTCCATGTGGCTAACGGTTTTCAAATCGCGACGCTTAGGTCTTAAGGGCATTAAAATGTAAGCGGCGACAGACATGGTTGCACGTAGCGCTAAGTTATCTTGACCACCACAGTCGACAATGACGACATCATAATGTTGTTCAAGACTGAGCAAGTCATTACGGATCTTGCCGTAAAGCTGCACGCAATTAATGCTGGCCAATTTGGGATTATTGTTCCTTGCCTGGATCCAATCTGATGTGGTGCGTTGGGGATCGCAGTCCACCATGATGACTGAGGCATTGCATTCTGTGGTTAGAAAGACAGCTATGTTTTGGGCTAAGCAACTTTTACCGCTGCCGCCTTTTTCTCCGCCGATTAACACTATCATGACGCATTCCTTAATTCTTTTGATGACCCTTGGGCAGCGAGTTGATGAGTTTGGAGCCACACCGCATTTGTGCTCGAAATCGAATGTAAACCTTATGTTAATCTCAGTCAATTGGCTGATTTTTGACGGTTTTTGATTAAATTGTCAGCAATGGTTTTTTGTCAGTATCTGGTCACGTGCCGTTAATTTGACAAGTAATAGTTGAGGAATAATTTGTGAGTGATATTTTTAAGTTTTTATTTTTAAAAGGTTTAATTTGAGTGGTATCAAGTTGCAGGCTTGTTTGTTGCAATCTATGCCTGTTCACAAAATCTGAATTCTGACTTTTTATTTCTCTATCGGTATAAATGTTAATTTTATATTGCTAAATGTTATTAATGAATCCGTGTAAAGAATCGACTTCTCAGTCGAAAGTGGTCTTGTTTGGTGAGGTGCTTGTCATCAAACTGCCAAATGCTGGCTTTATCATCTCTTAGACTGCCGTCTAAATCGCTTGCAATTTCAACCATGAGAGAAGGGATGCCAAATGGATATCAAAACTATTATGCCTATTAAGTTTGAACTCGTTGAAACCGCACCGTTATTCCATGAACTCCTCAATTTGCGTAGCACTGTGGGCCGCCCTTCCATCGGCGTTGAGCTTGCGGATGTGCAGGCACTGTTTTGGGTCTCTATCCGATTGAGTGACAATGCTGAGATGGAGCATGCTGGCGCGGGAGTCGCTAAGTCTAATCTGTTAGCAACGGCGTGTGTTTACGGCAATAAGCCTGGGCATTTGGCCATTGAAGATTTTATCGTGTTGCCTGAATACCAATCCTATGGACTGGCGAAGATCATGCTTGAGCGAGTGATGGACTTTGTTGATGGACACGCAAGTTCTGGAACTTGTATCAGTATTACCGCCCATGGCGAGTCTGAGCGTTTATGCAGTGAATATGGTTTTCAATATGCGCCATGCGCTAACTTAGGGCCAAATCTATTAAAGATTGTCGCTTAGGGTTCTGTGTGGAGCATTTTGTGCGTCGATGATGCTAACTTAGCCTTTGAGTGTAGGGTCACTTTTGTGTGCTTTTTTGTATGAGTTAACGGCGACTTTGATTAGCTTATGTTGTAGCATCCGTGGGATTATCGGGACGACCTGCACGAGATAACAATCTATGGATCAGCAACTACTCATCGACGCTGTAAATCAAAAAATGCCCTTTGGTAAGTACGCTGGACGTAAGTTACTCGAATTACCTGAACCTTATTTGGTGTGGTTCCATAAGCAAGGTTTCCCCCAGGGGAAACTCGGTGAGCAATTAGCCCTAATGTACGAAATCAAGCTTAATGGTTTAGAAGGCATGCTAAAACCGCTGTTGAAATGAAGTTCCCGTCTTTTAAGAAAAATACTGCTTTTGCGATAAGTGTTGTATTTCGTGATAGAGATTAGCGATTTATTGTTTTTAGCGTGCTTTAATGCAGCATATTAGCAAAACAAAAGGAACGCAGGCATGATGGCAAAATGGGTAAAATTAGCGGCGGTAGCGACTTTAGCGTTAGGCATGTCAAGTGCTTGGGCTCAAGGTGTCACCCACGAGGGTACTGTTGTTGATACGATGAACGGTGGTGGTTACACCTACGTACAGATTAAAGAAGTTGACACCACTTTTTGGGCTGCGGGTCCTCAAACTGAAGTGAGTAAAGGCGATAAAGTGGCTGTGGTTGAACAAATGTGGATGAACGAATTCACCAGTAAAACCTTAAACCGCACCTTTGATAAGCTGTTATTTGTCGGTCAAATCGATAAGAAGTAACAGTAACGAGTGCGCTAACCTGTGCGCCTCTTTAAGCAAACGGCTTCGATATTATCGAGGCCGTTTTTGTTTCTAACCATTAAAACCGCAAAATTTGAGCCTATCTCGATTAAGCGAAACGCGGCAAAAAAGCACTATTGCTAGCGGTTATGACTCAACAGAGAACAATTAAGTGACGGCGTTTGAACAGTTTGAGATCCAGCCTTACCAGTCATGTTATGCCCGTGAGGTGAGCGAGTTAGTTCATCTTTGCGTGCATAACATCACCCATGCTCGTTATTCACAGGCGCAACTTACCGCTTGGTCTGCGGCGCCAAGATCGGCTAAACATTGGGATTTGCGCTTAAACCGCTCGAAGGCGTGGGTGGTATTAGTCAAAGACGCAGCGACAGCTTCTCCAATTTGCTGCGGTTTTATCAATGTCGAAACCCATTTTGCCCACCAAGGTTATGTAGACAGCTTATATATTCATCCAGATTATCAAGCTAAGGGATTGGGTGAGCGTGCCTATCTTGTTTTAGAAGCGTGGGCTAAGGCCCAAGGCTATGCGCGCTTGAGTGTGGACGCATCTTATCTGTCTAAAGGATTGTTTACTCGGATGGGATTTATCCAAATACAGCGCAGTTATCAGCAAAAACTTGGGCAAGTGATCCCAGGCTTTTATATGGAAAAGAATATGGAACAGAATGTTTAGCATTGGCTCACTAGGGGTTAACCCAAAAAGTAATGTAAGGTATTCCATAGTAAAACATTAGCTTAACGCCGTTGCGTGACTCGATTTAAGTTAAATCAGCGCTATTTAACTTAGATTAGAATACGGTTAATCTTAAGCTATTAACAATTCAAGATGGAGGGCAGAGAATGAAGATCCGACTATTTACGCCATCGGATGTCTCGCAGTTGGCGGCGATCTTTGAGGCGAGTGTGATGCAAGGCTCTGGCGAGTTTTACTCGTTTGCCGAGCGCTCAGCTTGGGCTTATATCGAAGGAGAGATCCGCAGTGAGCACTATTGGCTCGAACGCTTAAAGGGCACCACGATTTGGGTGGCTGAAGCGGATAACATGCTGGTGGGGTTTATCAATCTTAAGATAGGTGCCGACAGTGAAGTTGAAGCCGCTGCCGAAGTGGAATGTCTGTTCGTGCATCCCGAATATGCCCGTTCTGGGGTGGCCACCTCTTTGTATTTTGCGTTGTTTGAAGAAGTTAAAATTTTAGCGCTGAAACGATTAACGGTTGAAGCATCCTATCTCGCGCGACCTTTTTTTGAGAAACAGGGGTTTCGCAGTATTCGTCGTAATGAACATAAGCGCTTTTTGAATGCGGCGGATAAAGCACAGGGCCAAGCCCAAGTCTTGGTTAATTTCAGCATGACACTCGCGCTATAACTCAGCGTATCAAAGTGCAGATCTGGTTCGCTCAACGAGGCCGTTAGCACTGCTTTTATAACATCGCCTTATAACATGGCCATCAAAACGCCAATAAAAAACACTGCCAAAGATGACTTGTGGCAGTGCTGCTAGGTGAGTGCTTATCAAGCTGGCATGTAATCACTGACTCAACGGTTTGCTCAATGACTTATTTAATCGTTTGCTCAATCGTTAAGCAGCTGTACTGAGTGGTTCAGTTAAGCCATTCGCTGGTATTACGCGTTAGCAGACAAGTCGAACACTAATGCGGTGACTTGGCCGCTTATTGCCGTAAAGTCGATACTGGCGAGTTGGGTCAGATGTGCGCCGTCCCCCGCCGTGAGTGTTGTGCCATTGATATCCAGCGTACCTTCAATCAATTGAACATACAGATGACGATCCGCTTGAGCGGCGCTTCTGGCCATCGTCACTTTTTCGCCTTCGCTTAATACTAAACGATATAAGGTTGCATCCTGTTGCACTTTCAGCGTGCCGTTTTCACCGTTTGGTGTCACCACAGCCGTCAGCGGTGAGCTCTGCTCGAATGCCTTTTGCTGATAACCCGCATCTATGCCTAAGGTATCTGGGCGGATCCAAATTTGTAAAAAGTGTAGCGGCTCAGTATTAGAAGCATTGAACTCGCTGTGGTAAATACCTTTACCCGCCGACATTAACTGAAACTCACCTGCGGGTAAGGTCTTGATATTGCCGAAGCTATCCTTGTGAGCGATAGTGCCGGATATCACGTAACTGATGATCTCCATATCTTTATGACCATGGGTATCAAAACCTGCGCCGGGCGTTACTCTGTCATCGTTGATGACTCTTAGGGATGATATCCCCATGTGCTCTGGGTCATAGTAGCTAGAGAAAGAGAAGGTATGTTGACTCTTTAGCCAGCCTAAGTCTGCTTGACCGCGGTCCTGTGCTTTTCTTAATGTGATCATCTTGCTTCCCCTTTATTTGATGCGGCTAGCGAATAGGTTATCGATAGCGAACTTACCGGCACCTGAAACCGCCAATGACACTGTGGCTGCTAGTAGGGCGAGACCAAATTCGTAACCGTTGTTGGCAAGGAACAGACCGTTGCCTATGTGTACTGAGAAAATCGCTATTATCATAGTGAATGACAATACGAGGGCGGTTGGGCGAGTCAGCAGGCCGAGTAACAGGAATAGGCCGCCGAAGAATTCACTTGAACCTGCCATCAGTGCCATTAAGTAACCTGGCGTCAGACCAATGGATGCCATCCATTGTCCAGTGCCTTCTAAGCCGTAACCACCGAACCAGCCAAACAGTTTTTGTGAACCATGGGCGATTAAGATAATCCCGATAGGAATACGCAGTGCCAGTGGGGCAAGACTAGGGGCTGATTTGAGTGTTTTTGCGATGAGTGCTTTCATGGGGTATTCCTTATTTCAAATTATTTGACAAGTGTTTAGTGTATTGTTTAATCAGTTTTAACTCAGTTTTTAAATCTGTTCTAACTTAACTTTACTCAGTGTCTACATCCGATTTCGGCAGTGAGTTCCGCAGAGCCTCTCCATTGCTAAGCAGTGTAGACTTGACCTTTGGCAAAGAAAATTGGAACATTTTCAATGCTGACTTCAAATAATTTGAATATGAGGTTTTTATGTTGCCATCTATTAGTCTCGATGGATTAATCGTACTCGATGCCATTGATAGAAAAGGCAGTTTTTCCGCAGCGGCCGAGTCCTTGTTCCGAGTGCCGTCGGCGCTGACCTACACAGTGCAGAAACTGGAAAGCGATTTAGGCACAAAATTATTTGAACGTAAGGGCCAACGCGCCGAACTGACCTTAGTCGGTCAACTTGTGCTGCGCCAAGGTCGAGAAATCCTTTCGGCAACGTCTAGGCTGGAAGAAGCGGTGCGTCAACTCGAGACCGGCTGGGAGTCTTCGTTAACCTTAGCAATCGATACTGTCGTGCCGGATTTACCCCTATTGCAGTTGATCGGGGAATTTACTGAGCTGGGTAAGCAAGTGACGGTGAACATCAGTGAAGAGTCCTTAGGTGGCGGCTGGGATGCGCTTTATTCGGGACGTGCCGATATTGCTATTGGTGTGACGGGTGAACTGCCAAAAGGTCAATATCATGTGGTCGAAATCGGTGAGTTGGAGTTTGTGTTTGCCTTAAATCCTGCCCACCCATTGGCGCAGCACGCCGGTCCTATTCCGACCGAGGCATTACTGCAATTCCCTTCCATTGTGGTGGCTGACAGTTCGACTGCCTTAGCGCAGCGCTCGAGCGGCTTATTTGATAGTCGTCAAGTGATCCGGGTGCCGAATATGCAGACCAAGATTAAAGCGCAGCAATTGGGACTTGGCGTAGGCTACATTCCAAAACACTTGATCTTAGATGCGTTGACGGCGGGAAGCTTAGTGGCTTGTCATGTGGAAATGCCGCGCCCACCCCAAGCTGTGTTTATGGCGTGGCGCAAAGACGCGCAGGGCAAGGCGCAGGATTGGTTTACTGCGCGTTTACCGCAATGTGATTGGCAATTTTAAGCTCAGGTTTGTTTAGCGCTTTGTAAGCAGCCACTCACTTTGCTCCTCACTGCATCAATGTTGACGCCATGAGGAGCATTGGTACTTAACTCATACGTTGGCTGTGGCTGGTGTAATGCACATGCTGTGACAGTAAATCAGACAGATTCGGTGAGCGATTTAAGAATCGAATAAATGCCTGTGGCAATGTCAGAGACTCCATCGACTCCTGCCAGCGGGCTTGCAGTAATGGATGATAGCCTTCCTTACCTGCAGCAGTGTAAGAGGTCGATACCCCGACATACAGTGACTCAGGCTCAACGGGATACCAAAGAGATTGGCTGTCCTGCTGCATCATCTCCAATCTAAATAAACGCTCGCCCAGTGGACGGCGGCCATCGTAGTAATACCGTAAGCCATAGGTGTAAGGGAAGCTACCCGCACCTGTGCCACGGACGCTGTTGTTGGTCGCCGCGTTAATCGCCGATTCGAGCGCTTGATAGAGGAACTGGCCTTGAATTTCATACTTAACCAGCGGCAATTCGAAGGGCAGTAATTGCCCCATCACATCCGCCAGTGTCAACTGGCCTTGGGCCACCGACTGGCGAACACCGCCAGCATTATGCAGGGCAAAGTTCACCCTAGGATCGACAAGCTTAGCTTCTTGGAACATGCTGCGACTCACCCAAGGCGCAATTTCACTGCCGTGGGGCAGGGCCTTAGAGGGCAGGCGCGTATGGACTAAGTTTTTTGGCACCAGTGCTAAGACTTTGTTCTCCATATCCGCGATGGCGGGTTTGTAGATGTCTCGGATCACGCCATCAATATCGGCATCGGCATCATCCCAAAGGACATTCGGGTGCTGACTGAGCTGTTGGCGCACCGCTTGGTAATCTTGATTATCCACAGCTGTGTTAGCACTTAAGATAAAGTGTTGATCCAGCATGAAATAGTTGCCGCCCTTTAAATTCAGCACTTTCCCTTCAGCATCAAACGTTATCTCGGCTAAGCCGACGACTTCGGCATATTTCCCCGCGTGCACTATCGGTGTGTTATTGATGACTTCACCGTAGGGTAGGTTGCTCAAACCTAAGGCGCGAAAATCGCCCTGTAGCGTATGCGTGTGACCGCCTACGATAAGGCTAATACCCTCGACTTCGGCCGCAAGGCGTTTATCTTGATCTAAGCCTAAGTGGCTGAGCACGATAATATGTTTGATGCCTTGATTTTTAAGGTGCTCAATCGTGCGTGCGGTTGTCGCGATAGCATCGACAAAATGAGTGTCGGGATCGGGGCGAGCGATCTCTTTCATTTGATCTAAGGTAATACCGACAATGGCTAACGTCTTATCGTGGAAAGGCTTAAGCAGATATTTCGCGCGTTTTTGCTCATGATCATAATCTAAGATATTAGGCAAACCACGCAGACAACCGGGTTTGTTGAGATCTTCTTGGCTTAAATCCATGTTGCCCGCAAGCAATGGGAAATCAATCTGCTTAGCAAACTCGGCAAGTCTGGCGTTACCTTCATCGATATCGTGGTTGCCAATGACCATAGCATCGGGCGCTAACAGATTGAGTAAGTGGGCGTTAGCCTTGCCTTTAAAATGGCTGAAATAAAGCGTGCCTTGGAAGCTGTCGCCACCGTGCAGGAAAACAAACGGCGTATTGGTTTGTGCGGCGGCTTGACGTGCCTTAGTGATGTGATGGCCGATGCGGGCATAACCACCGCTATGGCTGGTTACATCAAGCTTATGCTGGCCGAGGTTAAGGCTAAATTGGACGCGGCAGGGCTCAAAATTCGAATGGGTGTCATTAATGTGCGCGAGTGAGAGTGTGTAGCTCTGTGTCATAACTTACCTCTATTACGGCGGGTGAGTATATACCCAAGCGACCTCAAAATGCGAGGCTCAGAGGGTTCTGAGTTATCCGCATTCTAAAAGAATAAAGGGAGCTAGGCTCCCTTTATATTAACAAGCACTAAACTGGCTTAGCCTTTAGCCGGATTTGGCTTCGTCATCATCGGATGCGGCTTCAAAGTCACCGTCATCGGATAGGCGAATGCCTTTTTGCTTCATGCGCTTAGTCCAAAGTTTACGTGCTAATTGCTGCATATCGGTCGCGGGATCGTTTAAATCGACAATCTCTAAGCCTAACATAGATTCGATAATATCTTCTTGAGTCACAATACCTTGGCTACTGCCGTACTCGTCGACCACCATAGCAATTTGGGTGTTACGTTTAATCATACGCTCAAAAAGTGGCAGAATTTTTGCGGTTTCAGGCACCACAAATAAACTCCGTTTAAGCTCACCAATCGATGCCTCTGGTGTGTAACGCTCAGCCAGCAACACATCGGTACGGGTGATATAACCGATAATATCGTCATGATCCTGATCGTATACTGGAATACGGGTAAAAGGCTTGTCGCGATATTGACGTACAAACTCATTTTGAGTCAGATCCACTGGCAGCGAGAACATCACAGTGCGCGGTGTCATGATTGCTGTAACGGGCATATCACGTACCTTGAGCATTTGCGTCAGAATTTTCGACTCTTGCTCGTCAAGCTCACCGGATTCATGGCCGATTTTTGCCATCGCGCTCATTTCTTGGCGGATATATTGGCCTTCATCGCCTTTGCCCATCAGGCGAGTGACTTGCTGCGACATCCAGATCAGCGGTTTAGTGACACGCTTCATCCACGTCACGGCAACAGACACGCTCGGTGCGAGGCGACGCCAATGGTTGGCACCCAATGATTTAGGAATAATTTCTGAGAAGAACAGAATAATAAAGGTCAATAAGCCCGAGAAAACACCCAACATATCGTCACCAAATACTTTCGCTGCTTGCGCACCCGCAACGGCAGCGCCAACGGTATGAGCGATAGTATTTAGCGTAAGGATTGACACCAAAGGGGCTTCGACATTTTCTTTCAGTTTACGCAAGCGCGCGGCTGCGGCACTGTCAGTTTGTTCGAGTGATGCGATATAACTTGGGGTAACCGATAGCAGAACAGCTTCGAACACACTGCACAGAAAAGAAACTCCGACAGCGACAAGCACTATAATGATGAGGGTTAACATATAGGTGGAATTACAACTCCGTATTTTAGGCCAACATTAGCCCGTGGAGATTCTAGCATAGGTTAATTGAGTTACTGGCTAAAATTTATTTGCGTCTGTATAATTCGCCGCCCTGTTACAGGATCCGGTTTTGGTGTTGAGGTTAGCTATATGAGTGAAAAGAAGATCAATTTATTAGACCTTGATCGTAAGGCGATGCGCGCATTATTTGCGGACATGGGAGAGAAACCCTTTCGTGCCGATCAGCTCATGAAATGGCTATATCATTTCGGCGTCAGTGACTTCGAAGAGATGACCAACATCAACAAAGTGTTACGTCAAAAATTGGCGGCTCGCTGCGAGATCGTTGCGCCGGAAATTTCGAGCTTCCAAAAATCGACCGACGGGACGATTAAATTCGCAATCAATGTTGGTCAAGGCCAAGAAGTTGAAACGGTTTATATTCCTGAGGATGACCGCGCGACCTTGTGCGTTTCATCCCAAGTGGGTTGTGCACTGGAATGTACTTTCTGCTCTACGGGGCAGCAAGGGTTTAACCGTAACTTAACGGTTTCTGAAATCGTCGGCCAAATCTGGCGTGTATCGCACTTTTTAGGTTTTGCTAAAGACACGGGCGAGCGTCCTATTACTAACGTCGTGATGATGGGCATGGGCGAGCCATTGCTCAACCTAGCCAATGTGATCCCAGCAATGGACATCATGCTCGATGATTTTGGTTTTAGCTTATCAAAACGCCGCGTGACCTTATCAACATCAGGCGTAGTGCCTGCGTTAGATAAATTGGGTGATGCGCTTGATGTGGCACTTGCAGTCAGTATCCATGCGCCAAATGATGAGCTGCGTGACATTCTGGTCCCAATCAATAAAAAATATCCGCTGGATGAGTTTTTAGCGGGTATTCGTCGTTATATCGCCAAATCTAATGCAAACCGTGGACGCGTGACGGTTGAATACGTGATGCTAGATCATATCAACGACAGCACAGATCAAGCCCATGAGTTAGCTAAGTTGATGAAAGATACACCTTGTAAGGTGAATCTGATCCCATTCAACCCGTATCCAGGCTCGCCTTACGGCCGTTCATCTAACTCTCGTATAGACCGTTTTTCTAAGGTGTTAATGGAGTACGGTTTTACTGTGATCGTGCGTAAAACCCGTGGCGATGATATTGATGCAGCTTGTGGTCAGTTAGCTGGTGATATTCGCGATAGAACGAAACGTTTAGCAAAAAAACGCATGCAAGAAAACCAGATTTCAGTCACAATGAATTAACTCTTTGTTTGCACAGATTTATAGGCTTGCCCATGAAGCATGGATTGCCAAGGTTTTCGTTGATTTTAACCCTGTCATTATTGATGACAGGGTGCGTCACTGAGCGTACTTATACTGGGACAGATATTCCTGTTTCGGAACGAAAGTTAGACAAAGTCGCCGCCGCGCGCGAGCGTTTGCAGCTCGGCTTAACCTATTTAAATCGAGGTAACTCGGAACAAGCCAAATACAATCTTGATAAAGCATTAGAATATGCTCCAGAGCTCGAAGATGTGCATACTGCTTTGGCTTATTACTACCAAACCGTGGGCGATCTAGTACGTACCGAAGAGTCGTACATGAATGCCATTAGTACCAAGGACGCCTCTGGCGATTCCATGAATAATTTCGGGGTGTTTTTGTGTCAACAAAAGCAATACGACAAAGCTGAAAAAATGTTTTTGGCCGCAATCGAGATGCCTAAATATACGCGAACGGCTTCAAGCTACGAGAACTTAGGTCTCTGTAGCCGTGAAGCAGGACAAGCAGAAAAGGCACGACAGTATTTTCAGATGGCGTTAAAGTATGACCCGAGAAGATCGGTGTCATTGCTGGAGTTGGCAGAGTTAGAAGTCGACCAAGGTGATTTTATTCAGGCGCGAAACCAATTAGCGCGATATCACCAAGTGGCTGAGCAAACTCCAGAAAGTTTAGCGCTCGGAATCAAAATAGAGCAGGCAGTGAATGATGATGCCGCTGTGAAGAGATTTGGTATTTTATTGCTTGCCAAATTCCCAGCATCACCTCAGGCCAAGCAATACAGAGTTAATTTGCATCAATGAAAGATCATGAAACCAATGCGCCAGTTGAGTCGGTAGCACCGCAATCAGTCGCGCTAGATGTAACGCTTGGAACTTTATTAAAAGACGCCCGTGAAAAAATGGGCCTTAGCATTCAAGATGCGGCGATTAAACTGCATCTACGTCCTCGCATTATTGAAGACATTGAAGCTGACAATTTTACCAATATTGCCTCATCCACTTATGTTCGTGGTTATGTAAAAAACTATGCCCGTATGGTCAGCGCGGATGCGGCTTTGATTGAAGCGTGTTTAGTGCGCCAAGTGCCTGTGGTGACTGAGCCTGCAATGCAAAGCTTTTCCCGTAAAACGACTTATCAAGCGCGCGATACGCGTTTAACTTGGCTGAGTATTTTTATCGTTATTGTGTTACTCGGCTCGTTAGTCGTCTGGTGGATGCAAAAAACGACTTTGTTAAGCACTATTGATGTATCGAAA
Source organism: Shewanella scandinavica (assembly GCF_031932065.1). Classification (NCBI taxonomy): domain Bacteria; kingdom Pseudomonadati; phylum Pseudomonadota; class Gammaproteobacteria; order Alteromonadales; family Shewanellaceae; genus Shewanella; species Shewanella scandinavica. Next base: position 209,358 of record NZ_JAUOES010000005.1, on the reverse strand, counting down.
CCCACGGCAGAAGAGGTCGCCGCCGCGAACCAAACGCTACCTGGTGACGTACTATTGACCGAAACCGATGCGAGTCAACAATTGACCGACATCGCGGCTAACGGCTCTATGTCAATTGACGGTCCGATTAAAGATACCGATGCCAGCACTATTGATGTGAGCACTGGGCCTACTGACAATAATTATCCTCAAACGGTTGATACGAGTAATGAAGATGGTGGCTCGGCTAATGCTGCAACCACAGCGTCTCAAACGGCCTCTTCGGTAGCTGAACAGACGGTAGCTCAACAGACGGTTGTGCAACAGCCTGCAACTCAGCCCGTTGCAACTGCAATACCTTTGCCTGTTTCAACATCGCCAGCCACAGCGACCAATACTCTGGTGGCCGCTGCCGGTGAATCGATTATCAAGGTACAGTTAACCGGTGATTGCTGGATAAACATTGTCGATGCTAAAGGCAAAGCCTTAGTCGATGGTGTGAAAGGCGCCGGCGCTGCTGTACAAGTGAGCGGTGTGCCACCGTTTAAAATTATTTTAGGGGCGCCCCATGTGGCGACCTTAAGCTTAGATGGTCAAATGGTTAGCTTAGCGGATTTCCCCAAGGGACGTGTCGCACGTTTAACCTTGCCGAGAGCCTAACGACCGCGTAATGATCTGCAGCACGTACCGAAATAGAGCGTATTAAGCATGTATAATGAAACTCCCATAAAAAGACGTCCTTCCACCCGCATCTATGTGGGTAATGTACCGATTGGTGATGGGGCGCCGATTGCCGTTCAGTCAATGACCAATACTAAGACCACAGACGTTGAAGCGACTATCGCTCAAATTCGTGCCTTGGAAAAAGTCGGTGCCGACATAGTACGTGTCTCAGTACCGACTATGGATGCGGCTGAAGCTTTTAAACTCATTAAGCAAGCGGTCAACGTGCCTTTAGTGGCCGACATCCATTTCGATTATCGCATTGCCTTAAAAGTTGCTGAGTATGGTGTCGATTGCTTGCGTATTAATCCGGGTAACATTGGCAATGAAGAGCGTATTCGCAGCGTGGTTGAATGCGCCCGTGACCACAATATTCCTATACGTATTGGGGTGAATGGCGGTTCATTAGAGAAAGATCTGATGGACAAGTACAAAGAGCCCACGCCACAAGCATTGCTCGAATCAGCCATGCGCCATGTGGATATTCTGGACAGGTTGAACTTCGACCAATTCAAGGTCAGCGTGAAAGCCTCCGACGTGTTTTTAGCGGTTGAATCCTATCGTTTATTGGCAAAGCAAATTCGTCAACCCTTGCATTTGGGTATTACTGAAGCGGGCGGCGCACGCGCGGGTTCAGTTAAATCGGCAGTGGGTTTAGGCATGTTATTGGCCGAAGGTATCGGTGATACCCTGCGTATTTCCCTTGCCGCCGATCCTGTCGAAGAAATTAAAGTCGGTTTTGACATTTTAAAATCGCTGCGGATCCGTAGCCGCGGGATTAACTTCATCGCCTGCCCATCTTGCTCCCGTCAAGAGTTTGATGTGATAAGCACAGTCAATGAGTTAGAGCGTCGCCTCGAAGACGTGACTACTGCTATGGATGTGTCTATTATCGGCTGCGTAGTGAACGGTCCAGGCGAAGCCTTAGTGTCGCACATCGGGTTAACCGGCGGACATAATAAGAGCGGATATTACGACGAGGGCGAACGTCAAAAAGAACGTTTTGATAACGACAACATTGTCGATTCCCTCGAAGCGAAAATTCGCGCTAAGGCCAGTCAAATGGCGAACCGTATTCAAATAAAAGACACAACTGAGTAATATGCATCTGCATTTGGGCACAGATTACGCCTAATGATTTTGAGCTAGGCCCCGAAACCGACGGGGTCGTTTTACGTTTTACGTTCAAAAGCCTATAATGCGTGACATTTTTTATTAATTTAGCTAAATCGGACGAGTCGATACAGTGGCAAAACAGATCCAAGCGATTCGCGGAATGAATGACATTCTGCCAACTCAAAGTCCTCTATGGCAAAAAGTGGAAGCGGTACTACGTTCGAGCGTCAGTGCTTACGGTTACAGCGAAATCCGCACTCCAATAGTGGAAAATACCGATCTCTTTAAACGCTCTATCGGTGAAGTGACTGATATTGTTGAAAAAGAAATGTATACCTTCGCAGATAATAACGGTGACAGCTTAACGCTGCGCCCAGAAGGTACGGCATCGACAGTGCGTGCGGGTAACGAAAACGGTCTGCTGTATAACCAAGAACAACGTCTTTGGTATATGGGTCCTATGTTCCGCCACGAGCGTCCACAAAAAGGTCGCTATCGCCAATTTAACCAATTTGGCGTGGAAGTGTATGGCATAGGCACAGCGGATATTGATGCTGAAGTCTTGATGCTATCGGCGCGCCTGTGGGAAAAACTCGGTATTAGCGATCACGTATCGTTAGAGCTGAACACCTTAGGCGATCCTGCTGAACGCGCGGTTTACCGTGATGCCTTGATTGCGTTTTTAGAGCAGCATAAAGATGCGCTCGATGAAGACAGCAAGCGTCGCATGTACAGCAATCCGCTGCGGGTATTGGATTCAAAAGATCAAAATGTCCAAGCTATTTTGGCTGGTGCACCTGAGTTGATGGATTTCCTCGGTGAAGAATCGAAGACACATTTTTCACAATTGCGTGAACTACTTGATGCTGTGGGTATCAAATACACCATTAATCCGCGCCTTGTTCGTGGTTTAGATTACTATAATCGCACTGTATTTGAATGGGTTACATCGAGTTTAGGCTCGCAAGGTACAGTACTTGCGGGTGGTCGCTATGACGGCTTAGTCGCCCAGTTAGGCGGTAAAGATACCCCAGCAGTGGGTTTCGCCATGGGCTTAGAGCGCATTGTCTTGCTGCTTGAAACCTTAGAACTGAACAAAGATATTCCGCCAGAAGTGGATGTGTATGTTACTGCTATGGGTGATAGCTGTCTGGTTGAAGCGATTAAAGTTGCGCAGGAATTACGCAGTGCGCTGCCAAACCTTAAAGTGATGAGTCACTGCGGTGGCGGTAATGTGAAAAAACAAATGAAACGTGCCGATAAAAGCGGTGCAGCTGTCGCCTTACTGATTGGTGAAGATGAACTGGCCGAAGGCATGGTGACAGTGAAATATTTACGCAATGATAACGAACAACAACGGGTAGCTCGAAGTGCCTTAGGCGCATTTTTGGCTGAACTGGCCATTAAGTAATAGATCATATAAGGGGACGTGCGCGTGGAAATTTATAGCACAGAAGAACAACAAGTTGATGCTATCAAGCAGTTCTGGAAAGACTATGGAACCTCGATTTTTATTGGGGCGGTCGTTGGTTTAGGCGGCCTGTATGCGTGGAATTATTATTCTGACGTTAAAGTGGCCCAAGCGGAAGAAGCCTCAAAAGCTTTCCACGAGTTGACCACTAAATCAAGCGACGAAGCCGCTATGCTGGCGGGCGTCGCTGAGTTTTCTAAAAGTCATGATCAAAAGGGCTATCAAGCGCTACTAGAACTGATCGTGGCAAAAACTGCGGTAGAAGCCAAGGATTACCCTAAAGCAATCGAAGCCTTGAACAAGGTTATCGCGGCTAAGCCAGGTGCTGGTTTAGATGTGATTGCAACTTTACGTGTAGCCCGAATCCAAGCCGAGCAAGGTCAAATAGACGCTGCTCTGGCGACCTTAGATCAAGTCACAGATAAAGCTTTCTTCGCCCAGCGCGATGAATTAAAAGGTGATTTCTTAGTACGTCAAGGTGAAGTTGAGAAAGCGAAAACAGCTTATCAAGCTGCCATGGACAATGGTGGTGTGGTGACAAGCCCAGCGCTTAAAATCAAACTTGATAGCCTAAATCAGGCATAAGGGATCCCTTGATGAAGTCTTGGTGCAAAAACCTGCTAGCCGCCGGATTAAGTCTGGCCATGTTATCCGCCTGTTCGTCGAGCGATGTTGAAGACGAGCCTGTCAGTGAGTTAACTGCAATTCAGGCGACAGTGTTCCCTGAAGTAAGTTGGAGCGCCTCTGTCGGTGATGGTGTGGGTGATTATTATTCTCGCCTCGCTCCCGCAGTCCGTTATGGAAAAATCTTTGCTGCCGATCGTTATGGCGAAGTCACCGCGTTTGATGAAGCGACTGGTGAGCGCGTTTGGACTAAAGATTTCAGCGAAGAATTTCGTGATAACGCGTTAGCAAAAAACAAAGGTGCGCGTATTGCCGCCGGTGTGACTGCTGCGCGTAATAAAGTCTTTTTAGGTGGTGAAAGTGGGCTGTTAGCTGCGCTGAACGCCGAAGATGGCCAAGTGTTATGGCATGTGATTGCGGGCGGAGAATTATTATCAGCACCAACGGTTGCCGATGACGTCGTGGTTGTCAGCACCAGCTCAGGTTCACTCGAAGCTTTTAACGTCGATACTGGCGCTAAGTTATGGGTGTATGAAATGCAATTGCCGAATCTGACCCTGCGCGGTACAGGTTCTGCAGCTTATGAAGCGGGTGGTTTCTTCATCGGTACTGCCGATGGCAAAGTGGCTGTTGTGATTAAAAACAATGGTCAAGCTGCATGGGAACAGGCGATTTACAATCCAACTGGCGGTAACGAGTTTACGCGTATGGCCGACGTGGATATGACGCCGCTGATCCTTGGCGACAACTTATATGCGGTGAGCTACAACGGCAACTTAGTGTCGATGGAACTGCGCACGGGTCGAGTTGTGTGGACACGTAAGTATTCTAGCTTTAACGAGTTAGCATCAGCGGGCTTAAGTTTGTTCGTCGTTGACGACCACAGCCGTATCTACTCAGTTGATAAACGTAACGGTCTAGAACTGTGGAGCAACTCTGAGTTAGCTAACCGCACTCTGACGTCACCAGCTGTGTATAAAGACTATTTAGTTGTGGGTGATTTCGAAGGTTATTTACACTTCATCGATCGCAGTACAGGGACGATTGTGGGTCGTGTCCAAGTGGACAGCTCTGGATTATACAGCCAGCCATTAGTGGTTGACGATAAAATCTATGTTCAAGGTCGCAGTGGAAAGTTAGCTGTTGTAACACTTCCATAGTTAAAAGTGTTATCCTTGTAGAGCCCCTGGAAGTGTGTTCCGGGGGCTTTTTATTGAAAAGTTTTTTAGAGGCAAAATCATGATCCCTGTAGTGGCCCTTGTTGGTCGGCCGAACGTCGGTAAATCCACCCTATTTAATCGCCTTACGCGCACGCGTGATGCGCTGGTTGCTGACTTTCCTGGCCTAACACGTGACCGTAAATATGGTCGAGCATTCTTATCCGGCTATGAGTTCATTGTGGTCGATACCGGCGGTATCGATGGCACTGAAGAAGGGATCGAGACGAAAATGGCCGAGCAATCCCTTGCCGCCATTGAAGAAGCCGATGTTGTTCTATTTATGACTGATGCGCGCGCAGGTTTAACCTCTGCGGATCTGTCGATTGCACAGCACTTACGTAGCCGTGAAAAAACCACCTTCGTCGTCGCTAACAAGGTGGACGGTATTGATGCCGATTCTGCCTGCGCCGAGTTTTGGTCTTTAGGTCTAGGTGAAGTTTACCAAATGGCAGCGTCTCAAGGACGCGGCGTGACCAACATGATCGAATACGCGCTGACTCCTTATGCCGAAGCGATGGGCATAGTGCGTCAAGACGAAGGCGAAGTGACCGAAGAGCGTGAATATACCGAAGAAGAAGCCGAAGCTGAACAAAAGCGTCTGCAAGATTTGCCTATCAAGCTGGCGATCATCGGTAAACCGAACGTCGGTAAGTCAACCCTGACTAACCGTATTCTAGGTGAAGAGCGCGTTGTGGTATTTGATGAGCCCGGCACAACCCGTGACAGTATTTATATTCCAATGGAACGTGAAGGTCGCGAGTACGTGATTATCGATACCGCGGGTGTTCGTCGCCGCAGTAAAGTACATCAAGTCATTGAGAAATTCTCAGTGATCAAAACCTTGAAAGCGGTTGAAGATGCTAACGTGGTGTTACTTATCATCGATGCCCGTGAAGGTATCGCCGAGCAAGATTTGGGTCTGTTAGGTTTCGCGCTCAATGCGGGTCGCGCTTTGGTTATTGCCGTCAACAAGTGGGATGGTATCGACCAAGGTATTAAAGATCGCGTGAAGAGCGAGCTTGACCGTCGTCTTGGCTTTATCGACTTTGCTCGTATTCACTTTATTTCGGCGCTGCACGGTACTGGTGTTGGCCATTTATTTGAATCGATTGAAGAAGCCTACGACAGTGCCACACGCCGCGTCAGTACTTCTATGCTGACACGTATCATGCAAATGTCGCAGGATGATCACCAGCCGCCATTAGTGAATGGTCGCCGTGTGAAGCTTAAATACGCGCACGCAGGTGGTTACAATCCACCAATCGTGGTGATCCACGGTAACCAAGTTAGCAAGCTGCCAGACTCGTATAAGCGCTACATGATGAACTACTTCCGTCGTTCATTGAAAGTGGTGGGTACGCCAATCCAGCTGCGTTTCCAAGAGGGTGATAACCCATTTGAAAACAAGACTGAGAAGTTGACTATGAGCCAAGAACGTCGTCGCAAGCGCGCACAAAGCCATATCAAAGACAGAAAAACCAAATAGTGTTTTTTACCAGACACATTTGAAACAAAAGGAACCTTAGGGTTCCTTTTGTGTTTTAAGACTGTTTAATCAGGGTTTACATCAATATCAATGTCCTCTAGAGAGTAGATTCCGATAATTAGATTAAATATGGCTAGCAGATTAAACCAGCAACATACCTAACTTAATATCTCGAATATTTTAGACAACTGTCTGTATCGGTCGTGCTCTTTTGTTTAGCATTTAGCTGCTCAACAGGAACTTAGAAGTCTTTCTCGCCTTTTATTAAGGCTGGATGACCCGATATGGCTTTTGAGGTGTGCATACCCGCCATCGTCGCCGCTTCGACGCAGCCCGCATTAAGGCCTGTCTTTATCCAATCGCCCGTCATATACAAGTTATCTATCCCTGTGCCATCTGTTGTGATGCGATACTGCGAACTGTCCTTAACCGACAACACATAACGTTCGGATGGGTCTACATTCGCGCGCCAATATTGGCTATCGAAGCGTGCAACGCCTTGACGGTCTTGTTCATCGTGAAGCCATTCCCAAGGGAAGCTATCACCGACATTTTGCCAAAGCTTATGGATTTCGGTATTGAGTTGGTGGATAGCACCGGTTTTAGCTTCTAAGGTTTTCCGTTGTTGGAAATCCACATCCGAGCTTGGTGGATAGGCTTCGACAGGCAATGCAGAGCAAAAGTAGCTGGCGTTTTTAGGTTCTAAACCGCGCCAATCTTCTTTGTCTAGCAGTTGGTTCATCGATGCCCAAGTATCAAAGGGTTCGGTGAAACCCGATAATACGGGTTCCTCGCCATCTTCAGAGTAATTAGGCCAGCCTATTCCATTCAGATCTTGATTCATCCACAGTTGATAGGCTTGAGTCGCAACGGTTTGCACCTTATCAACGCAAAGTGTGAGGGCGGGGCTTTGTGCCATGACTTCACTCGCCACATGGGGTACAGAACCGATGGAAAGACCGAAGATGACTTTGTCAAAATCCACCCCTTTGACTAAGCGCTTTTTCGGCAGGGCTTTGCCAAAGTGCGCTTCATACACGCTGTCCCAATCGCTCCAGAAGTGTTCCAGATTGATATTATGGGCTTTAAGCAACGCCGCTTGTTCAGGCTCAAGCTGCTCATAATTGGGCGTACTCGGCCAGCAGGCGAGACCTTTCACATCGACCAAGGGATCGTAGCTTGTGACTGTCGGCGCCAGAGCTACTTGCTCAGTGATCTCAATCGCTTGAATACTTTGATTACGGCATTCGAGGTTATCGACGCGATTGAAGTAGTGGAAGTTGACGCCACGGCGTTTGAGCACTTCATAGAAAGGGGTAAAGACCACATCGCCCATTCCCGCCTGCATTTTCCACATTACGCCACCTTGATAGCAGAGGGCGATACGCAGCATTGCGCGGATAATTGTGCCCGCTTCGACATTGGGTTTGTCGAAGTTACCTTTCTCATAGGCGAAGACTAAGTCGTAAAAACCGCGCACGGGTGCGCTGTCGACTGTGTACTTAAGGCTGGCGCCGTGTTTGGTTAACCATTCGCGATAATCATAACCATTGATGGCATCGAAGCCTTTCTCAAATACATCGTCGGCAAACATGCCCTTGAGGATCGTGAGTCCGAGATCGGCAGCAATATACAAGTGACGCAGTTCGTCATTGTTATCTAAATGGCCGCTAAAACGTTTCACGAGTCGTTTATGCAGGGCATCGACAGCGGATTCTACCAATCCATCGTCACTTTCACTGTGGACATGCTCATCGCACTCGCGGCCAATCATTTGATTGAAATGGCATTCGAGCTTATCGCCGAGCGCGTCGAGTGATTCTTTAGCATCTTCGACTGAATCCTCTAACTTATCTTTTAAGCGTTCAAACCAGCTGCTATCGAGCCAGTTTTTAGGTGTTCCCGTGGCTTTTTCATCGGCATCAAGCAAGTCATCCATGTCCTTGAGCCATTCCTTGATCCACGCAAAGGCGACTTTAACAACTTTCCAGAAGGTGAGAGTTTCGGTGCCATCACCAGGAATGCCGGGTAGCGTCGGGAAAGTGATCGGCCAACTCACAGAACGGCCATCGACCTCTTCTTGTAATACGATGAAGTTATGGGGTTTAAAGGCATCAAGAAAGGTCGCGAGCGGCGCGTGTGCTGGTCTATCCAATTCTTCATACGCTTTACGCATCAGGGCAAACGCGTTTTGATAGAAACCAAACCAAATATGTAAGCCATGTTCTTCGATGCGTTGTCCCATAGCAGCATTGCGACCACTTGCCCCTTTTCCGCCAATACGCCAGCCGAGTTGGTAGACATCAATCTCGTATTGATTCTGCCAGCCGGGTTTGTCGGTCAGATAACAGGCTGCGGTCATTGCCGCGACACCGCCACCGAGAATGGCTATTTTCTGTTTTTTGATTTCGGAGTTATCAACTAATACTTCACCGGGTGGGACTTCAAAATCAAAGTTCACATGGTAAGGCAGTAAGACATGCTGCTCGCCAATCTCGACCCCGAGCGTGTCCTGTAACGGGAAGCTGGCATTATCAAAAATGGTCGCGACAAAATCATTTTTGAGCAGGGCAACACTGTGCACTTTATTCACTTGGGCTGGCGCGGCGACGATGGCTTGATAAACGGCTTTTTGTCCCGAAGAGTCGGGGAACTGTTTTAGAAATACTTGATCGATAGCGGGTTTAAATAACAGATGAAACAGCTGCTCTTCGCCAAGCTGGTCGAGTTCTGGAATAAAATCGGTTTGTTCTTTAAAGAGTTGCCAGGTTTGAGTTATCGCTTCAAGGGTGGAAAGCTGCGCCTCGGGTTTGGCATCGCAATTCACCTCAATTAATGGATGCAGGGCAAGTTCGGTTTCGGGCGAAAAGTGTAAAAAGCTTTTGGTAGCAAGGGATAATCGCGTCAGAGGTTCACCCACAGCAGGCATAGTGTATTCACATAAATATTTAGGATAACCAAAGAGTTCACGGCCATTAATTAAGGCCATGGCATCGTTCACCCAAATGTGTAGCGGCTGAAAATACACTTGGCTGATTTGTGTGCTGTCGCTACTATCTTGGCGCCCGACCATGACCCAAGTGATGATGTCTGTTTCTTGGATCCAACCCTTGGCTCTGTCTTCTGGATAAGCGGAATAGGCTTTTTCAATTTGAGTGAAGGTTGTCAGTACGTAGGGAGATAACACCCTAAAATACATTGCACTACCGGCAACTTGATTCAAGGTCTTATCAATAGAGCGTTGCAGGTTTACTTGTTTCCCCTTTAGAAAAAAACCGTACATATCGGCTTTGTTTAACACTAAGGGGGAGTGCATCAACATACTGCCTTGGGGATAAATAAAGTCGGGGCGCTGTTTTTCCATGGTGTTCATCCTTAAATTTCAGTGTAAGTCCAATGGCTTGGGAGTCATAACCCAAAAAGCATAGGGCAAATAAGCCATTAAGCCCATTGATTTTACAATTGATTTTTTAAGAATTTGAGAGGGTATCGCGGGATTGAGTAGCAAGTTGGATATTATCCAACTTGCTCAGATTTGGCAGGCTTAGCACAGAACGAATTCGTTAAACAAACCCGTGGGCTAGGGTACTTAGATTCAGTTACTTCGATTTATTTTGGTAGAAATCCACCTCTGTATTATCGTCCGAGTAACGTCGCTTAGTATCCCTGCGGCGCTGTTTCACGCGTTTATTCTTTTGCTTACCTTTGACGTTATCGCCCCATGGCGCATCATCGTCGTCAAATTCATAGGAGTGTGACATGGTCAAAATTCCAAAAATACCTGTGCCATTCGCAGCACCCGATCTTTTTACCCAAAGGTGAGATGAAGCTAAAGCGAAATATTTCATCACTGATGGTGAAAAGTTTTGTCCAAGAGTCATATCTTGCCACTGAAATGGACGCTTCAGAGATTTTAACTGGGAGGATGTGGTTTATCTTGATGATAATAAAAGAGTAAATCTCATTATAATCATGAATCACTTTGTAGGATTGAACTTGGCGCTCACAACGGCGGGCGCCAAGTTTTGATACAAAATAATGAGTTAGTGTTACTTGCTGCGCAGCATACGTGCGACGAACATGCCATCACTGTTGGCCTCAAAGGGCCACACGGTCAACATTTCTGTTTGTTCACCGCTAAAAGGATGGCGTATTGGCGTGAGCGTGAACTCTGGATGTTGCTGTAAAAACGCCGTCGCTACATCTTGGTTCTCGATGGGCGATAAGGAGCACGTAGCGTAAACGAGGATACCGCCGGCCTTAACTGCGCGGCTACTGCGGCTTAAAATATCGAGCTGTAAGGCGGCTTTATCGGCCACGGCTTCAACACCATCCAACCAACGCATATCAGGATTACGCCGCCAAGTGCCAGTACAACTGCACGGGGCATCGACTAACACACCGTCGAAATGATCCGCAGGCACGGGGAGGGCATCACTTTTCCAACGGGCCACGCTAATACCGTTAAAGTGCGCTCTTTGGGCGCGTTTCATCAGTTCTTCTAGGGCATTGGAGCGAATATCGGACGATATGATGCTGCCCGCAGATGACGTTTGGTTATCAGCAGCTTTAGCTAGCATCAAAGAGCGCAGTTGCAGAGTTTTGCCGCCAGCACCGCTACAAGCATCCCACCAATGGGCATCGGGTTCAGGCGCACAAATTTGACCAATGACCTGTGAAGCCAAATCTTGGATCTCGATGTTACCGTCTTTATACAGGGCTATTTCATTAAGATTCATACTCTTACTGCCAAGATTGATGGCATCGCTAAAGTAATGACCATAACTCGCTTCTATGCCGAGCGCTTGCAGTTGTGTCGCTGCATCTTGACTCGTGATCCCTTGCGCGCGTCCCCAAATCGGCGGGCGACTAGACATAGCAGCAATTAATTGCGTTTGCTGCGCTGCATCAACAGGGCACACTTGCCAGAACCAGTCGGGTAATAAATCCTGTGCCTTAAACTCAGTCGCAGGGAATAAATGCTGTATCAATGCCAGTTTGTCGTCGAGACTTTCAACAGTAAGTGCTTGAGCTTGCTGATAATCGATTGGCGATTGTGATAACTCATGCCAAGCGCTGGCAATATCTTGCCAAGAATGGGCTTCCAATAGAGCACTGGCGCTTAGGCTAGCAAAATAAACGGCAGATTCTTGCTGATCGCCTAATCGCTGAAACCAACCCCACCAGCGAAATAGACTAAACAAGGATTCACGAATGACTTTACGATCCTTTGAGCCGTGTTTTTTATGTTCTCTAAAGTAGTTTGCTAGAATACGGTCGGCGGGCATTTTACTGCTTTGAATTTCATCGAATAATTGCTTAATTGTACTGGCGTAACTGAGCGCGCGTTTTTGCGCTGGAGTGCTTGCCTGAACATTTAACGCCGATGATGTGACTGAGTTAGATGCCATACCGGAAGAGAAGCTGCTTGGATTACCCATAAATTTAGCCTAAATCATGCTTCTGTGACGGCGCCTTATGTAAGGGACATAGCCGTAACAGAGGGGAAAATAAGTGGCGCAGAGTGTAGCAGTTTTGCCCGATAACAGGCAGTAAAAAAGCCCCAAAGTAGTATCAACTTGCAGGGCTTTTTGTGGTTGAGTCACTGAGACTCATGGTGTATTCAGTACCAAAGGGTTATTTGCAGGCTATCGCTCAATTACCGCTTGGAAGGTGATTATTTCGTCACCATCTTTTGGATTTGCTTAGCCCGTTCTTCATCGCTCATTTCCACCGGTGGCGGCGTGATTATGCCTTTTTGGCACGCAGGTCTGAGCGCTAACTCATCTAACCAACGTTGCAAATGGGTCAAACCTTCCATATTGATGCCGCTCCACTCGTGGATACGTACCCAAGGCCAAGTGGCAATGTCGGCAATCGTGTATTCGTCACCAGCAAGATATTGATTTGTCGCGAGTTGAGTATTCATGACTTCGAATAAACGTCGACCTTCTTTTTGATAACGGTCAATGGCTGCGGGGATTTTCTCAGGGAAGTATCGGAAGAATACGTTAGCTTGACCCATCATGGGTCCGACGCCGCTCATTTGGAACATTAACCATTGGATCACCTGTGAGCGCTTTTTAGGATCGGCTGGCAGGAATTTACCTGTTTTTTCGGCGAGATACAGCAGAATCGCACCCGATTCGAATACCACAAAATCCTCGTTATCGCGGTCGATAATGGCGGGAATGCGACCATTGGGATTGATGGCGATAAACTCTGGCTGTTTTTGCTCACTGGTGCTGAAATCTAATTTATGGACGCGATATTCAAGTCCCATTTCTTCCAGTGCGATGGAAATTTTAAAACCGTTAGGGGTCGCGGCTGTGTATAAATCTATCATGATGATTCCTTTAGGTTATAACGCTTATAGCTACTCACTTTAGTGTCCATGAATATTCATCATCAGGCATTAGCGCCGCTATTTTTAGGGGTTAACGATACTATGGCAGGACGCTGCGCCATAGTGTTGAACCAAGCCTTGATATGCGGCAAGTTATCAGTCACTTCGATGTCTAAATTTTTAATAAAACTGATAAAAACGTAAGCCGAAATATCGGCAATGCTGAATTCATCGCCTGCCACAAAGGGCGACTTGCTCAATTGTTGGTCTAAGCTTGGTAGGAAGTCAATGACCCTTTGGCGTGATTCTGTGCCCCAAGACTCGACACAATTTTCCCTGTCTTTATAGACACCGCTTAAATTACGAAAGGCTTGAAATCCAACCATTAAGCCTTGTAACTCTATGATACGTTGCCACATTTCTACTTTGGCGCGCTCAAGTGGCGTATTACCAAACAGCGAGTGAACACTTGGGTGGATTTCTTCTAAATAGCGGCAAATAGCAACCGATTCACACAGGTAGCTGCCATCGTCGAGTTCGAGCAGTGGAATGCGGCCATTTACACTTTTGGCTTTAAATTCGGCACTTAAATTTTCTCCTCCGCGGATATCGACGTTCACTCTTGGCACTTCTATGCCTTTTTCCGCAAGAAAAATACTGACGCGACGCGCGCTGGGAGTCGGAGCTAATTCGTAGAGTTTCATCTAAAGTCCTGTAGTTTTTATCTGTGCTTTATGCTCGATTTGAGCATATAAGGCTTTAACGGAACGATCGGTTAGGATAGAATTTACGTCATATCTAAACGATCAGTCAAGAATGATTTGCCCCTCAACTTTCTGCAGTAAAGAAGAGTGTGGTAAAGAGGAATGGTAAAGCTGATTGTGAGCGCGTATTCAAGAGATTAGGTCGCAGGCTTATGGCACGAAGTTGTAATTTTGATCGGCAGGAAAAACTCATATTAGCGATGGAGCTTTTTTGGCAAAAGGGCTTTGCCGAAACCTCGATTTCCGATCTCGTCGGCCATTTAGGCATTAATCGATTTAGCCTTTATAACAGTTTTGGTGACAAGCAGAAGCTTTACCGTGAGTGCCTCAGTTTCTACCTCGATAACTACTCTTTTGGTGCCTCAGATACTCTGCTGCATGAAAAAGCGGGCTTGACTGAAATAGCAGCTTATCTAGCTCGCTTTGTTGCCCTGCAGCAGGAACAAAAATACGGCTGTTTTATGCAAAATGCCGTATTAGAAAAGAGCCTCGACGATGAGAGAGTGCTGCAGGAATGTCAGCGTTTATTTTGCCGATTACAGACCTCATTCACCCAAGTGTTGCAGGACTGCCAAGCGCGAGGCGAGCTACTCCCCCATTTACAACCACATCAGGTCGCTGCATTTTTAGTATTGCAATTACAAGGAATTAGGGTGTTAGGTAAAGCGGGTGAATATGAGCTGTTAGACAATGCCTTCGCAGTTTTACAGAGTTACTTGGGCACTTTAAATACAAAAGTTTAAGTGCAAATTAAGCCATTTAAGGTGCAAGTTGTAGTTTGAATGGCCTAGGTTTTTCGCCTAGGCCATGTTGCTTTTAGCAATCTATTTTTTAACGGTCTATTTTTACGAATCAATTGGTTAAAAATCAATTGTCTAGAAATCCAAGTCCAGCGCGAAACACAGATAGGCCATCAACTGAGAGCAATGCGCAAATTGCTCGGCACAGAAACTGGCGGCATCTGGGCGGCAGAGTTCTTCAAAGGTGATATTTTTTATGGCGATAAAATCTTTGCGTTTTAGCTCCGCCAGCATAGGGTGGTTTTTATCAAACCCTTTTGGTGGTCGAGTTAAGCTGTCACCGTCCATGTTAAATCTATGACTCTGCAAGATTTGTAGCGCTTTTTTATAGCCGTTGGGATTATCATCGATACAAGTGCGAATGGCATTTAAGGCTTTCGATTCTGGGTGCCAAATCCCCGCAGCAATAAAACAGCCATCCTTGGCAATGTGTAAGTACAGTCCCGGCGCATGCACGTCTTTGCCCTGAAAATGGCGAAATTGAATACCAACATTGGTTTTATAGGGCGTTTTATCTTTGCTAAAACGGCTGTCTCGCTGGGGGCGCATAAGACTGCCACCGACTTTTTTCGGTATGGCAGTGAGCCGAGGCGAGAGGGCGAGGATACTGGGCTGCATTTGCTCGATAAACTGTAGCGCTGGGGTTCTCACTGTTTCTTCGTATTCCGCCTGATGGGCTTTAAACCAGTCGCGGGAGTTGTTTTGCGCCAGTTGATTTAAAAATTGCAAACTTGCAGCGCTGAACGTTGCACCAGTCGCAATAGGCATTTTAGTCGTGAGCGTGGCCATTATCGGTGAACCTTATTAATGCATGTGAAACGAGTGCCAACAGCCTAGAGATGCAAGCAGGGCGAACTGCCGTATATTCAACTATTTCAAGGTCGCACACTCTATAGAGGATGAAAGGCTATCAAATATGGCAGTCATACTGCCATCCTTAGGCAAGATCTTCACTTAAATTTTTTGAAGCGTACCGTTTCTATCTTGTTTTCAACCAGACCGTTATTTACACGTAAAGCCAAGTGAGAACTATTCTTATCTTCTTCGTTAGTGCCTATAATGCCGCCCTATTTTTAGATTGGTTTGTTAATAGGAAGACGTTGAATGGGTTGCTTGCCTAAGTTTGAGAAGTGGAAAGCGAATAGAAATCTGTCGCTTATGGGATTATGTATATTGCCCTCAATGCCGTTGTACGCCGCTGAGGTATTGGGCGAGCCTAAGGTTGAGCCGATTGAAATCCTGCAGGTTCATGGGCAGCAATATCGTAGGGCCATCACAGTCGCTAAACCGGGTGAAGCGATTATTTCCATGGAACAAATCGAGGAGATGCAGGCGACGACCTTCGCCGAAGTGATTGATGATATGGCGGGGGCGCATATCGATGGCGGCACCCGCAGCGGCGGTGAGCGGATTAATATTTGGGGCTTTGGCGAGACCGAAGATTTTAACGTTTATGTGGATAATGCTCCGGTGGGATTTGAGCAGTATCGCTATGGCTCATTTTTCCTCGATCCTGATCTCATCAAACGAGTGGAAGTGATTAAAGGCGCCCATGATGTGCGCTCGGGCAATGGCGGTTTTGGTGGGGCCATGTATGTGGTCACTAAATCGGCCGATGATTTTCTTAAATACGATCAAGCGGTTGGCGCGCGAGTCAAAACCAGCTACGCCAGTAATAATGACGCTATGGGTTATACGGGAACTGTCTATGGCCGGGTGAATCCGCATTTATCGGGGTTGTTGCACCTTACACGCCGTGATGCGGGGGATGTGACTTTAGCCAATGGCGATGAGTTTGAATATTCGGGCTATGAGCAAGATAACTATCTAGGCAAGATTGATTATGAGCAGGGCGATCACCAACTGGCCTTGAGCGTGACCCATTATCTCGATGAGGGCCGCAAACCTTGGGCTAATCGCCGTGGCCCCATGCCTGCCATCTCAGACTACAACATCAAAAAGTATGGCTCCTACGAGCAGGCGCTGTATGCCACAACCGCCTATAACACCTATGAAGACAACACTTGGTCTGCCAATTATCGTTATTCGCCGAGCAATCCGCTGATTGATACCCAAGTGGTGATCTCCCATTCGGCGAATGCGCGCCACTGGGTAAGACCCGATATTGCGTGGGAGAAAATGACGGTTTCCGTAGGCAACTTCGGCCACGAATCTTGGCTAGATTACAAACGTGATTATATTGATATCAACAACTTGAGTTTGATTGGCGATCACGAGATCACCACAGGATTGCAGTACCGCAGTCTCGACCGTACTTCGCTCGTGTTTAACAAGAGTTATGAGAAGAATCCTGAGAAAAACTTTGGCTGGTACACACCTTATTATCAACCTGAAGGTCGCCAAGACACCTATGCCGTGTATGTTCGCGATGCGATTCATCTCA
The DNA here is from genome assembly GCF_031932065.1 of Shewanella scandinavica. Classification (NCBI taxonomy): domain Bacteria; kingdom Pseudomonadati; phylum Pseudomonadota; class Gammaproteobacteria; order Alteromonadales; family Shewanellaceae; genus Shewanella; species Shewanella scandinavica. The sequence goes on along the minus strand of NZ_JAUOES010000005.1, from coordinate 192,425 downwards.
CCAACGACTTAACCGTCACTCCCTCGCTACGATATGACTTTATCTACAGCATAGGTCGGCCAAATATTGCGCCAGATTATAACGACATCAACGCGGGTCACGATTATAGCTCGACTCACCACTCGGGGTTCTCACCAAGATTAGGCATAGATTACCAACTGACAAACTACGCTCGGTTAAACTTTGATTACGCCTATAGTCTGCAAGCCCCTGTGGTGGATGAGATTTATGCCGTGCAATACGCGAAAGCCAGCATTACCGGCACGAGTCGCGACATCGATGTCGAACGCTTACATGCCTTCAAGTTAGGCTTGATGACACAGCACCAGCATCTGCTTGCCAATGATGATGCGCTGACGACGCAGCTTACTCTGTTTGCCAACCTAGGCCGCGATGATATCGCCCAGCGCCGTGGGGCTAAGTCTGATAAAACCCAGTTAATTCAAAGCGGTTACACCAATCTTGATGGTTACCATATTTACGGTGCCGATTTTGAGGCCCAATATCGCTATCAAGACGTGTTCAGTGATCTGGCGGTTTCATGGCTGCAAGGTCAACACAATGGGTCACTCAGAGACAGCCAAGATGACGACGAGTATTTAGCCAACATGGCACCGCTCGATATTCGTTTGCGTTTAGGCATGTATATTACCGATGATATTTCAGTAGCTTGGCAGGGTGCTTGGTATGATGCGCAAACTAATGTTCCCCACGGCGATATCTTTAATGCCGAGTCGCCGAGCGAAAATTACTTCTTGCAGAACCTGTACCTCGCCTATGAGCCCCAAGCTGGTTTAAAGGGATTAAGCGTGCGTTTGATGGTGAAAAACCTCACCAATCTGCAAGTGGTGCCGTTTCTCTCCGATGGGATCCCAGCTGCTGGGCGGGATGTTCGCTTGAGTTTAGCCTATGAATTTTAAAGATTAATCACCAAGGCAGTGTGGGCGCGGTTTATAAAACTTATAAAAAATAGGGTTATCTTGCCTCAGCCCCCTGCCGAAAAAAGCCCGTTTATGGCATAATCCGCGTTTTACTAGGCATATAGAACAGAAAAATGACTGAAAATGAATTGCTAAGTCGCTGTGGCGGCAAGTGTGAACTGTGTGGTAGCGAGATCGAACTCTCGATTTATGATCTGCCAGCCTCCGATGGCCGTGACAATGAGATCATGATTTGTGAAACCTGCAGTGGCCAAATTGCGGCACCGGATACCATGGACATGAACCACTGGCGTTGTCTGAACGACAGCATGTGGAGCCCTGTACCGGCAGTTCAAGTGATGTCATATCGTATGCTTAAGCGCTTAAATGGCGAAAGCTGGGCGCAAGATTTACTGGATATGCTTTACCTTGAAGACGATGTAAAAGCGTGGGGCGATGCTGAAGTTGCCGCCGTAGGTGACGACACTACCCCAACGTTAGACAGTAATGGTGCCGTGATTAACGCTGGCGATACGGTCGTGATCATCAAAGATTTAAACGTGAAAGGCACTAGCTTTGTGGCTAAGCGCGGCACAGCTGTGCGTAACATTGCTTTGACTAACAACCCAGAGCACATTGAAGGCCGTGTTAACGGTACTCGCATTGTGATCCTGACGTGCTTCGTTAAAAAGTCTTAAGTTGTTTAAGTTGTACCTAGTGTGGGCTCGATTTATCGAGCCGCACACCATAAAAACCGCCATGCTCGTTAATCGACATGGCGGTTTTTTTATTTTGAATGAGAGAGTTAAGATACGCAGCGGGTGACTTGATATTGGCGTGCATAACCCTGCGGATTAAATTGCCAAGATAGTATCCACGCCATCAGACTTAAGCCCCCGAGCAACAACCATGCACTGTTAAAGCTATTGAAATTATCGCGGATCAATCCAGCAATCCAAGGCGAAATGGCGGCAATGGTATAACCCACACCTTGTACAAAGGCGGTTAATTTACCCGCTAACATCGGATTTTGTTGATGATCCATAGTCACAATTAATCCGAGTGGAAAAATCCCGCCTATGCCTAATCCCGCTAGTCCCGCCCATAAAAATAGCGACACTTGAGGGGCGAGTGCGAGCCCCATAAAACCGATGAGTTGCAGTAAGCACAGTAGGGCAACAATAGCGCGTCTGTCTGTTGACTTGCTGGCAAGCCAAGGAAACACTAAACCCGCGATCACTTCCATGCTGGTTAAGAAACCTAACACTAATCCCGATTGAGTTTGGCTATAACCTAACTCGACCGCGTAGGGGGCTAACCATGCAAGCACGCAGACATAACAGCTTGTGCCTAAAGCAAAAAATATCGCCAATAGCCAACTGCGACGAAAACGCCAAAAGCTAAGCTGCACAGTTTGCTCCGTAGTTTGACTCGGCAATGCGGCGTTATGTTTAACCATCAGCCATAGCGCCAGTGCCACTATGCCTAACCAAGTCCAATGGCCTAACCCCGCGCGCCAACCTAAGTTCATCCCGATAAAAGGCGCACTGCTGGCGGCCAAAGCGGCGCCGCCCATAATGGCGGTGACGTAAAGCCCCATCATTAAGGGCACCCGTTCACCGAAATTGAGTTTGATCATGGCAGGCATGATGGTTTGAATAAGCGCGATACCGATTCCCGCCAGTAATGCCGAGCAGATAAGCCAGCTTGCATCCATCGCCCAAAAACGCATTGCCGTGGCGACGATCAAGAGGAGCAACGATCCCGTCATCACGGTATTAAAACCTAACCGTTTAGCGATACTAAAACCCGCAAAGCAGCCCAGTCCCATGGCGAGCACGGGCAACAATGTCAGCATAGACGCTAAGGTAAAACTTAAGCTGATATCCTCTTGTATGCTGGGCAGTAAAGGCCCGACGGAAGCGAGAATGGGGCGCAGATTTAGACCGATAAGAATGAACGCGAGTCCGAGCAGCAATAAATTCGCTTTCTCTGTCTGGGGTGACCGCATGGATTGTCTCCAAAAATAAGCTAAGTTTGATTTGCTGAAAGAGTGACCTGTAGCGGCATTGGGCGCACTTATGGTGATTTCCTTTCAACAACAGTAGGTTGAAGTTGTATCACTACAGTTCAAAAAGAATCTCTTTCAAATGTATCTTGATGTAAAGATATTTTAATTCTGCGAGAAAATGACTAAGATGTAAAGAATGATATAAAGAATCTTTATGTTGAGATAAAGCTATGACAGCGAAAACGACACTCACTCACACGAATCCTGCGGATATTAATGCGAGTCCTTCGGGTACTAACGCGAGTTCAGCGGATAAAAACGCAAGCCCTGCGGATAAAGACCAAGCGGCTTCGAACACCAAAGCAGATGGCCTTGAAAGCGAAGATGGTTTGGATAGCATTGTCGGCCAGTGGCAGCAACAAGGGGTGACTGATGATTTGATCCCTATGGCTGTGCTTGGGCGAATCGCGCGTTTAACGAAATATATCGAAGTGGTACTGCTGCAATGCCACGCCGAATTTGGCTTAGGTCAGGGCGAGTTCGATGTGCTTGCCACCTTAAGGCGTTCGGGTGAGCCGTTTACACTCTCACCTTCACAGCTTTATCAGAGCATGATGCTAAGCTCTGGCGCTATGACGAGCCGTTTAGACAGACTCGAAAATAAGGGGCTGATTGAGCGGGCGCACAGTAAGGAAGATCGCCGCGCCGTACATGTCTCGTTAACTGCTGAGGGTAAGGCGCTCATTGATAAGGCCTTGCCGCAGCATATTCAATGTCAGAGTGCATTGTTAGCGGGCGTGAGCGTTGAAGATAGACCTATGTTGTTGCAGATTTTAAAATCTTGGCTGAACCAATTTGAGCCGCAATAAATCGTTTAAACTTCACGTGAGTTTTAGTTTCTAGTGTTAGACATCTGGCGATAAGCGATAGCCGAGCGCTATTAGCTAATATGAGTCAGCCGCGCGGGACAACATTCGATAGTACAAGGGAGTTGCCATGGTAAAAAGACGTGAAGCATTTGAATTAGCAGGTAAACGAGTCACAGCAGGGACTCAATTGGGGATCAAGCTGGCCGCCGCTAAGTTGTATACCGATACGCAACTCGATATTCATGTAGAAGTGTTTCACGGGGCCAAACCTGGCCCAACTTTACTGGTTTGCGCCGCCATTCATGGGGATGAACTCAATGGTATTGAGATTTGTCGGCGACTATTAGCCAGAGTCAATCCCAAGAATTTGACGGGCACCTTGATTGTGGTGCCGATTGTGAATGTGTTTGGTTTTATTCAGCAATCCCGTTATTTACCCGATAGGCGGGATCTCAACCGCTGCTTCCCTGGTTCCAGTAAAGGGGCGTTGGCAAGCCGGTTAGCCAACCTCTTTGCCACTCAGTTATTAGTCCATGCAACCCATGTGATTGATTTACATACGGGCGCGATTCACCGCGATAACTTGCCGCAAATTCGCTGTGATACCAGCGATGAGACTATGCTGGGCATGGCCAATGCCTTTGGTGCGCCGCTGATCATGCATTCCAAAGCGCGCAGTGTTTCGATGCGGGGTTACGCTAACCAACAGGGCATTCCGTGTATTTTGTACGAGGCAGGCGAAGCATTACGTTTCAGTGAATTGTCGATAAAATCTGGCCTTAAGGGCGTGCTTAATGTGATGCGCAGTTTAGGCATGTTGAAGGGGCGGGTGAGCAATAAGGGATCGAGTGTCAGCGCCATTCGCAGTTATTGGGTGCGCAGCGAATCCGACGGTTTAGTGAATATGAAGCTCAAGCTCGGCCAGCGGGTGACTAAGGGTTATATTATCGCCCATATCGTCAGTCCCCACGGCGGTGACAGTGTGGCCATTCGTGCACCAACCGACGGCATTATCATAGGGATCAGCAATATTCCCGTTACTAACGAAGGCGAGGGTATGTTCCATATCGCCCAGTTTGAAGGTGACGAAATTGAAATGGCTAACGAACAACTCGATGAATTTTTGATGGAATATGCTTAACCGCAGACTTGTTGGCATTGGATATACCGCCACAGAAGTCGCTAAGATGGTTTTGCGACTTCTGTGAACATTTTTAAGTGCTTATTTTTACCTCGCTAACTCCTGACTTTTGTAACCCTCAATGCAGTTTTCGTTATCACTGCCAAAATCTAAACTCACTAGAGTTTAAAGCGTTCCACTGAGCTGGTGAGTGAGTGGGCAAGCGTGGTGACTTCGTTGCTGCGTTTGGCCATGTCCATGGCTTCATTGGCATTTTGATCCGCAGCTTGCGCCGCCTCGCTCATGCTCGACTCAATACGTTGACTGTAGTCTAACTGCTCGTGGGCGGCGTGGGTGATCTCTAGGCTCATGTCATTGAGCGTGTGTAAGGTACTTTCTATGTGGGCGATAGCATCCTGCAGGGTTTGGCTTTGTCCGACACATTCGTTTGCCTGATTTTGACCTGTGGTAATTGCACTCGCTGCCGTGGAGGTCTCTTTTTGCAGGGCCGTGATCATGGTTTGAATTTCAGCGGTGGCAGCTTGAGTGCGTGAGGCAAGGGATCGCACCTCATCGGCCACAACAGCAAAACCCCGTCCATGTTCCCCCGCTCTGGCGGCTTCAATGGCAGCGTTCAGTGCCAGCAAATTGGTTTGTTCGGCAATGCTGCTAATGGTGGTTAAAATGCTGCCAATATTATCGCTTTGAATGCTCAAGCGAGACATGACCTCAACCGAACTACTTAAGCGGGCGCTCAGTTCGGCGATTTTATTGCGATTATCATCGGCAATTTGCTTCACTTGATTGCCGTATTTCGAGGCTTGGCTGATTTGTTTCGCCGACTCACTGGCCTGTTCTGTTACCAAATTAGAACTGGTAAACATCTGTTCAGCTAAGGCTTTAGTCTCATCGACGCGGCTGATTTGCGCGGTTGCTGCATTGGCGATGCGCTGACCTTGCTCATTGGTTTGGGTGGCTGAGCTGTCCAGCGAATGGGCATTTTGGCTGATATTGGTGAGTAGCTTGGCAAGATCGTCACTCAAGGTATTCATGTTATCGATCAGGGTGCCAAATTCATCGTCATGGCGTTTATGAATGCGTTTAGATAAATCCCCACGGGCGATGCTAGCCAGCGCGCCATTCACTAAGGCTAATGGATTGAGCATGGCCTTGGAGGTGAAGAAGGAAATAAAACTCACCATAACGATAAACACCAATGCGAGCACTATCGCTAAGGTTTGCCCTTGCTCAATTGCATTGCTGGCAATGGTTTGCAGGCTGCTAAATCGGCGATCGGCTAAGGTGATTAACTTGTCTAAGGCGAGATTATTGGCGTTAAATTCTTTATCGGCATCGAGGTAATGTTGCTCGGCTTGTAGCTGCGCCTCAACCACGGCTTGTTGTGTTTTATAAAGCTCGGCAGGGGCTGCGAGTAAGGTATTGATAATCGCATATTGCTGTTCGAAGGTTTGCAGCAAGCCTAAGGTATCAAGCCCATCAGCTTGTTGTTTTAAAAAGGTAAAGTTAGTGGTGAGGTTACCCAGTAAGATGCTGACATCTTGCTGGTGCGATTGGATCACCTCCAAACTTTGAGTGTGGATCAGCTCTCCCATAGTGTTGGTTAGCGTATACAACATGTCGTCGATACGCGTGCCTGTACCGACAATCTCTTCGAGCAGAGTGGGATTATCGGGGATGGACAGGGTTTCGAGATCGATCATCGCATTACTGGCGTTGGTCTTGGCATCGTTAAAGCGCTCAAAGAGTTGTTGGTATTGCTGCTTTGCCTGTTCATTGGCGAGTTTCGCGCTAAACATGGCCTGGCTTTGTTGCAAATAGGCTTGGTATCTTGCTTTTGCTTCATCTAGAGAAGTCTGCATTTTAGGCTGATCAGCTACTCGTTCAATTAACTCATTTTCGATACTTTGATATTTCTTCTGCAGCGCCGTAAACGCTTGCTGGCTTTTGGTTAAGGCGGTTGTGTCTTGCTGGCTGTGGGCCAGGGTGGCAAGGCGTGACATTTTTAACAGCACCAGTTGTAAGCTATTACTCTGCTTTTGCACTGGTACGGCTAAGGTTTCGATATTTTGATAGGCGGTTTGTACTTGTGAGAGTGAATAGTAGAAGAAGCTACTGCCAGCGATGAGCAGCGCGCCGATGGCACTAAAGCTAAATATGATTTTTTGTTTTATGGTAAGCGTCAACATAGTGCGAAAACCTCTTCTATGACTGTCCCTGTAAAATGGGTTTATTAATGATTAGATCGCTGTTTTTATTGAAATATTAATTCAAGTGTAGCAGAGTTCGTCACAAGTAAAGTGAATTATTCTATTGAGAGTTTAGCGCTAGTTAAGGTTAACTTCTTGGTTTGATTATTTAAAAATAATCTCGACCGTATCGTAAAAAGGATTAAAAATGAAATCTGTCGTGTTGGATGAAAAGCGTATCGTACCGACAAAAATTGTCTGCATTGGACGTAATTATGTCGACCATATCCATGAGTTAGGCAATGACATACCCGACGACATGGTGGTGTTTTTAAAGCCCAATTCGGCGATGTCGACTGTGCTGCTTTCGGAGCATCAAGGCGAAGCCTTGCACTATGAAACCGAGCTGTGTTTTATGTTTCAAGATGGCCGTTTTAGCAGCGTTGCCATTGGTTTAGATCTCACTAAACGTGATTTACAAAGCAAGTTAAAAGCCAAGGGACTACCTTGGGAACGGGCAAAGGCCTTCGATGGTGCGGCATTATTCAGCCCCTTTGTGGCGATTGATGATGCCGAGGCGCCGCTGCATTTTACCTTGAGTATCAACGATAACTTGGTTCAAGAGGGGCATATCGATTTAATGATCTACAAACCTCAGACTATTTTATCTGAGCTGCAAGCCTTTATCAGTCTAGATGACGGCGATATTGTGATGACAGGCACCCCCAAGGGCGTGGGAAGTATTCCCGCTAAAAGTGTATTCAACGTGACGCTGAGCCGGGGTTTGCAAGCGAGTGCTGAGCCCTTACTCGAATGACAATGGTTAAGTGTTTAGTGATAAATCGCTGAGTAGCTCGCATGATTGAACCTGATGACGTAAAAAAGACTGCTGTATTGCAGGTGTCAATTTGCCAGCCTCTGCAACAATTTTTGCTTGCGTTAGGGGCGAGTCAAGCTGCTGTTGAACGTTACTTACCACAGTTTAAAGCGTTGAACGTGCCGGCGGGAGAGGTGCTTCTTGGCCAAGGAAATGAGCAGTCACAGGCATATTTTGTTGTGGATGGTATCGTGCGCGCTTGCCATTATACTCAGGAGGGCACAGAGCGCTGTAAGGAGTTTTATTTCGAGGGTGAATTGTGTTTTTTGTATGTCAGTTGGCTGAAGCAAATTCCCGCTCGTTACCAATTAGAAGCTTTAAGCGCCTGTAAACTTATCCAAATGCCGTTATCCGTGTTGGATGATACTTCGCTGCAGCCCGTGCAACTAGGGTTACTTAAACAGCAATTATTGTATAAAGAACAAAAGGAAGCCTTTTTACTGCTGCACACACCTGAGCAACGTTATCTGTATTTACGCGAACATTCACCATTTTGGCTTGAGCGGTTAAGCCAAGGTCAGCTAGCTAATTATATTGGTATTACGGCAATCAGTTTGTCGCGTATGCGTCGACGACTTCAAGACTCTTTTTAACGTTTTTTGCCCCCAGTTAACTTAGGTTAATGCGCTAAAGCGCGATTTCCATGATGCTGAGCCTTAAGTTGCGCTCTCAAGTCTGTAAGGCTTGCAATCTGAGTGCGCATTATTGCTTAAAGCTAAGGGGCTTAATAAGTTGACTGCGTTTACTTTGTCTCAAATTTTGGTGGCGATAGCCATTATCTTCGATCTGATTTCGTTTCAATTTAAGGCGCGGGAGCGGATTGTCGCCTGCCTTTTTGTATCGGGTATTCTGATTTCTATTCATTTTTGTCTGTTGCAGCAATGGACTGCTGCAGGCTTAATGGGCATAGCCACAGTGCGTTATCTCACCAGCATGTTTACGACGTCAAAGGTGGCCATGTGGTGTTTTTCTAGCGCAGCAGTGGCAATGAGTATCGTGACCTTCAATGGCATAACGACAGTGATCAGTTGTATAGGTACCTTGTTTCAAACCCGCGCCGCATTCTGTCAAAGGGATAAAGATCTTAGATTACTGATGATAGTCGGAACCAGTTTTTGGCTTGTTCACAATGCCTTAGTGGGATCGCCCGTGGCGGTATTGATGGAGATATTATTTATTGGCAGTAATTTGCTGGGCTATTATCGGCATTATTTTCGCGGGCGGCTTAAGCAACTTCCGTGATCAGCCAAGGTCATCTCTAGCCTTAACTGAGAGGTTAAATTTTTAGCGCTTGCATAGTCGTTTTGGCGTTGATGTGAAGAGCATCTTTGTGCGTGATTAATCTAGGATAGCTAGAGTCCCGCGACGGCTTCCATATCCAGCTCGATATCAGTACAGCCTTTGGCACAGTAAATTCCTGCCGCTTGTTCGGCTTTTGCCTGCTCAGGCAATATCACTTTAAGTGTCAGTTTACAGCTGGGACATTGCACTGGCTTACCTTTAAATACCCGTTTAATCAGATTTTTCTGTTCATTAAACGAGGTTGCAGTGGTTTGATTTAACACGGCAAAGGGGCTAGTAGACGCTGTTGTCATCGGCAGTGAAATCCTTAAAAATTGAGTGAATGATATGGCTTAAAAATGAGCAGCTCACGACGCTGTCAATCGGCATTTGCCTTAGTTGTGGCGATTATAGCCTGAGTTTAGGTGATATTGAAAAGCTCAAATGCAAACAGCGAACGGTGCTTTCATGGCTTAGGCCGCTTTTAGCATTTTCCTCGTCTACTGATATAGGTTGCATATGGGAACTATACCGAATATAAATGGCATATGCTATAAACGAGGTGTAACATGGTCAGACCAAAAATCCCCAGAACTATTTGTGGCCAAAGAGCCAATATCTGTTTTAAGCCTAATGGCATTCCTATGACACAGTTAGAGCAGGTGCCGCTGGCCGAGGACGAAATCGAGGCTATGCGCTTAGTTGATTTACTCGGCATGCAGCAACAGGAAGCGGCTAAATCAATGGGTGTATCACGTCAAACCTTGGCGAATTTAGTTAAAGGGGCAAGGTATAAGGTGGTTGATAGCTTAATCAACGGTAAAGCGCTGATGACAAACAATATCAACTGAGTATTGAACACTGGTAACGCGTATCGACGTGTCTAGGTAAGTGTAATGCAAGCAGTATTGAAAGACTCGGGCCTTAAAGTCACCACTCAAAGATGCAAGTTGCTTAAGTTTTTAACTCAAGTCGATAAGCAACATTTAACCATCGAAAATATCTATCAGGGGTTAAATGCGCAGGGCGAGACCATGGGCCTCAATACTGTGTACCGAATCATGGCGCATTTCGAACAAGCCGGCTTAGTGGTAAGGCGGCTTTTTGAGTCTGAAAATGCGATGTATGAGCTCAATGGGAAACCGCGTCATGAGCATTTAATCTGCTTAACTTGCGGCAAGTTAGTTGAGTTTGCCGATCCTTTGATTGACTTACGTTTATGGTTAGCAGCTGAACGTCACGGTATGAGTATCGATCATCACAGCCTTAATATTTATGGTCACTGTTTTGATTGTAAGCGAAAGCTTGAGAGCAAATCGGGTAGATAGACGAAATATTATTCGTTAATTTTATTGGAGAAGAACATGACTAAAATAGTGATTGTAGGCGGTGTTGCTGGTGGCGCATCTGCAGCAGCAAGAGCAAGACGTGTATCAGAAACTGCTGAAATTATCATGTTAGAGCGAGGCGAGTTTATTTCATTTGCGAACTGTGGCTTGCCTTATCATATTGGCGGTGAGATAGAGTCTAGAGAGGCCTTGTTGCTGCAAACGCCTGAAAGCTTTAAATCACGTTTTAATATTGAAGTGCGCGTGTTTAATGATGTGATTGCAATTAATCGACAAACCAAGCAGTTAAGCATACGTAATCTGCTCACAGATGAAGTCTATCAAGAGTCATATGATAAGTTGTTGCTAAGTCCAGGTGCCTCGCCAATCAAACCTCCAATTAGCGGCATTAATAGTCATTTTGTGCATAGCCTGCGAAATATTCCCGATATGGATAAGGTGTTAGCTAACCTTTTGCTGCATAAACCTAAGCATGCCACTGTCGTCGGTGGTGGCTTTATTGGTTTAGAGATGGCAGAAGCACTACGACATCGAGGATTAGAGGTGAGTTTACTAGAGCTTGCCGACCAAGTGATGGGGCCGGTCGATGTTGAAATGGCCAATATACTGCATCAAAAATTAGTCGATAATGGCGTGGATTTACGTTTAAAAACAGGATTGACCGCAGTTCATGAGCGTCCTATTCAACCGGCTGAATCCGACATTACCGATGACTACGATACGCCAGTGTTTCCTCATTACCATCTACATTTAGATTTGAGTGATAACAGCAGCTTAGCTACAGATTTAGTGATCCTTGCCATAGGTGTTAAGCCTGAAACCCGCTTAGCATCTGAATGCGGTTTAACCTTAGGCAAGCTCGGTGGAATTTACGTTGACGCCAGTATGCGCACTTCTGACCCGGACATCTATGCCGTAGGCGATGCGATTGAAACTGATGATTTTGTTACAGGTAATCCAATACTTATTCCACTCGCAGGTCCCGCCAATCGTCAAGGTCGATTAGCCGCAGATAATATGCTTGGCGGCAATAAGCTGTATCGCGCCACCCAAGGTACTGCAATCTGTAAATTGTTTGATATGGCAATCGCCTCAACGGGGTTAAACGAGAAGAGTTTGCTAAGGCAAGTTATTCCGTTTGAAAAGATTTATGTGCACACCGCTAGCCATGCCAGCTATTACCCTAGAGCACATCCCATTACCCTAAAGCTGTTGTTTTGCCCTGATAACGGCCGTATTTTAGGGGCTCAAGCCGCTGGGATTGATGGCGTCGACAAACGCATTGATGTGTTAGCAGTAGCACAACGGGCAGGAATGACAGTTTATGATTTAGCCGATCTTGAACTCACTTATGCACCACCCTTTGGCTCGGCGCGTGATGTAGTGAATCAAGCCGGCATGGTGGCTGCAAACGTCTTATTAGGTGATGAATCCATTTGCCATTCTCAGGAACTAGATCATCTGACGGCTGAACAAGTCATTATCGATGTGCGCAACCCGAGCGAGCTAACGGCAGTGGGTGCCATTGTTGGTGCGATTAATATTCCGTTGCCAGTACTGAGAGACAGGCTCAATGAACTTCCTAAAGACAAAGAACTGCTCGTATTTTGCCAAGTGGGTCTGCGCGGGCATGTCGCTTATCGGATGTTAGTGCAACATGGTTTTAAGGTACGCAACCTCAGTGGTGGCTATAAAACTTATCAAATGGTTAATGCACGTTTTTAGTGAAGAACAGCATTAAAGATGGATTTTAAAACCATTTACATCCATCAATAAATAGGTGCAGCGTGAACAATTATCAAAACTGTAAACAAAGCCACAGCCAATGCCTTGTCTGTGGCGACGCGACTCAAAACCCTTTGTCGTTGCAGTGTAAGTTTTTTGCTGACGGTAAGGATCAGGTTGTGGGTTATCATAAGGTCAATCGCCAGCTTCAGGGCTATAACAACCTACTACATGGAGGCGTTGCCAGTTCTTTAGTGGATGCCGCTATGACCCATTGTTTGTTTATGCAGGGCATAAAAGCATTAACTGCTGAAATGACTGTGCGTTTTGTTGCGCCAATAAAGGTGGGAGATGCCATTAAAATTGTCGGCCGAATCGTGAGCCAGCGTATGGGAATGTACCAATTGGAAGCCTCACTTTATGTGGCTGATATCGCGTGTGTGACTGCTAAGGCAAAATTTATTCAACCTAAGAGAGGTGTAATAAATTAACCCTGTTAGGTAGCCGTGTAGCAATTTGATTTTAAATAATTAATTAACTTTTTAGAGAGCTTCAAGCATAAAGTCGTAATCTCAGATTGATAACGTGAGCGTTTCAAAAAAACAAATATCAGCGGCATCAGTTGGGCGTTAACACGTCGGCCATCATATGTGATGGCCGACATTGTGCGATGAACGATTAGAGGGAGCTTTGCCAAGTCGATGGGCGAGAGTAACGCGCGCCATCTTTGACTCTGGCGCGGATGTGTTTGACATCATTAAGCTTGAAAGCATGGCGGTAGCTTAGCCAAGGTCCTGAGTCGAGTTGGTATTCCAACTCGGCATTGGGATATAAGCTATTGAGCACTAACTGCTGATGTTCAACACGTATTCCAGGCGGTGCTATGCGATAGAAAACTCCCGCTTTTGCTAACTTAGGTTGCACTTTATTGGCGTAAACCGCGGCAAAGGTTTGCCAATCCTGTTTGAGCACTTGCTCGGCTTGGTCATTGAGTTGGCGGGCAAAATGTTGAGTTTGCTGACTATAGATTTTACCTTGATAATCATAGGCTAATTCCCATGGCGCCTTATGCCATGCCCGCTCTGCGAGGGCGACCATGCGCGGGAATAGCATGTATTCTGCTTGCTCATCCGATTGCACCATTTCGCTCCAAAGATGCCCCTGCAAGCCATAAAAACCGCGGCCAGCATGCAATTGGCTTTGAGTATCATCTGAGGTAAAGGGCTGATTAAAAGTGTTACGCCAGCGCTCGGCGTGGGCGGGCAGGTTGTCTGGCATAAAGCTAAACACCTTAAAACTGTCTATTGCCCTCGAGGCCCAATGATTGCCGCGCTCATCTGGATGGCTAGCATAGGGGAAATCAAAATAGGTGACTTCTGGCGTTGAAATCACCACCTTCCAGCCTAAATTGGCTTGCTTATGGGCGATTTGATGACCGTTATCCGAAATCAGCGACCAAGCATTAGATTGCACTTGGGCGGGCATGTTTTCGGGGCGAACTTCACCCATGCCATCATTCCAACCTGCGGCAATAATCCCTTTATCTGCCAGCATATTAGCGACGCGCTCGATAAAGTAACCATTGAGCGAATGCAGTCCGGCTAACTCATCGGCTTTTTGTTTTTTCATTGCGATACACGCGGGGGATTCTACCCAAGCGCCCGCGGTTTCATCGGCGCCTATGTGGTAATGCACTAAAGGAATGCCTACGGCTTGGTGCATCTTTTTAACTTCATCAATCACAGTATCGATAAAGTGATAGGTGCTCGGCAGACACACATTGAGTGTGTTGTCGTGGTAATACTGAATCGACGAATATTGGGTTTTATCTGTAAATTCAGTCAGTAAAAACTCCTCCGCCTTAGCTTTGTCTCCCTTGGCGAGGTAATGGTGATAACGCGCCTCCATGGATTTTATTGCGGCGCGTGAATGCCCCGGCATGTCCAGTGAAGGGATCACTTCGATGTGGTGAGCATCAGCCAGTTGTAATATTTCTTGGTATTGCGCCACGGTTAAGTAGCCATCGACGGGGTTTACGTCCGCTATGCCGCTGCCCAGTTGTGGCAATAAACAGGTTTGTTCGGTTAAATCGAAACAGCGTTTTGCGCCCACATCGGTCAGTTCAGGTAAGCCGGGGATGGCTAAACGCCAGCCTTCATCGTCGGCTAAGTGCAAATGCAGCTTATTGATTTTATAGGCGGCGAGCTGTGGGATAATGCGTTTAATAAAATCGAGCGAGTGAAAGTTACGGGCTAAATCAATATGCAGGCCGCGAAAGGCGTAGCGAGGTTGGTCTTGGATCTCGATGGCGACGAGTTGATCGTCACTTAAACTGATCAGCCCAGCTAGGCTTTGTAGGCCATAGAAGAGTCCTGCTTCACTGCCCGCTCGAATACTGATTTGCTCAGCCGTTATGGTTAACCGATAGGCTTCGCTTGTTTTCATTTCACTATCATGGGCTTCAGTGCTGGCGACTTTAGGAGCTTGAGTATCGAGTTGCAATAACAGCGGCGTGCCTTTGTCCTTGGCCGCAAACCCTAAACTGGCGAGGTAATCAAATGCCGACTGCCGTCCTTTAAAGTCTGCCGCATCAGCCTTGAGTCGATAACCTTTGGCAAGAGATAAGGGCGCCGAGTCTAGCCTTTTACTGTGAAGTGGCGTGGGGATGAGTTTGCCGCTAATGTCAGGTGCTTTGTCTGCGGCTAAGGCTTGATATTGCTCTGCTAAATACTGGCCATCGGCAAAGGGGGTTGCATCGTTTTTTGCCAGTAAGAATTGTTTCTCGGCATTAAAAGGCGCGAGGTAGTCTTGCTCGGCTAAACCCGTTTCTGGATCGCGCCTTGTTTGAGTGCTCTTTATGACCTGCGCCTTATCGCCCATAGCGACAAAGAAGTTTGGCATAAACTCGGAACGGGTGATTTGGCTGCCTTTGCTATAAAACTCAATGCGATAAACTTGATTGGCGACGAATCCCTTAAAGCTGGCTTTAGGAGTGATTTTATGTAAATCGCCATTGATATGCTCAATGCTAAAGTCACCCGCATCGACGAAATAAACGGGCGATAATTGGCTGAAATAAATTTGCCAATCGCCATGATTTAACTCTTCATTAGATAACTTGTCGTTGGATAACTGAGCGGGCAAGGTCAGCTCAATGACGGAGCGATAGCACTGGATTTCTTTAGCGGGACAGGTTTCAAGATAACTGGCGGTTAACTGATAATTTAATTGGAGTTTATCGGCTAATTGATTAAGTGCGACATGATTTGCCTCCTGCACAGCATTGGCGGCCTGTACTGATGGCATTACAAGTATTGAAAGCACCGACGCCACGGGAAGCACTGCCATGACGCCGCTGACTAAGGCCGTCTTAATCCTCTGCCACTGTATTTTCCCTTTCTGTGTTATTTGTCCTTTCACTTAGCTGAGTCCTTTTGTTGTAAAAACCACTGCGCGGCACCTATGAGGGCTGCATTGTGATGTTGGCTGGCTGAAATCGTCAAGTCTGTCAGTTGCGGGCCATAGACTAAGCTTTGCAATTTCTGTTTAAGCGCTTCAATAAAAAAGGGAAAGCTTTGGCTGACTGAGCCGCCAAGGATGATATCTTTGGGATCGTATACCAGTAAGGTTTGGGCGATCATGTGCGCCAAGTGTTCGCCAAAATGGGCGAAGGCTTGCAGCGCTTGGCTGTCACCTTCACAGGCTTTTTGGTACAAATGCTCACCACTCATCTGGTGATGAGTGGTGAAGTATTGCCCCGAGCAGTAGTGCTCAATAATGCCATCACGATAACTCAAACTGCCGATTTCACCTGCGGCGCAATGTTTACCCGAATACAGCTGACCATTAAAAATCACCCCAGCGCCCACGCCAGTGCCTAAGGTAATCCCGAGCATGTCTTGATTGCTGTTGAGCACAGCTTCGCCAAGGGCAAAGAGGTTAGCGTCGTTATTCACAACAACATCCATTTCAAAGGTATTTTGCAGTTGCTGGGCTAACTGCGTTGCCGTCAGCGCAGGGATATTGATCACTTCGAGTAAAGTGCCGCTCTGCATATCCACCATGCCGGGTATCCCGATGGAAATACCATAGGTTTCAGGCGTGAGGTGGCTGTGGATACAGGTCACGAGGAAATCGAATAACTGTTCGAAATTGCCATCGGCGGGAACGGGATACCGCCAAGTGTCGAGTAAGGTTTTACCTTCCACCTGTGCCAACATCAGTTTAGTTCCCCCAAGATCTAAACATAGGACGCTCATAATAGCTTGTTGCCTCTCGTGTTGTTTGTTGCCATCGGCTCGTCATTCTTTGAGGCCGCTTTTGTTGAGAATAGGGTGGTGTTTTTAATCAAGGGACGAGCCGTTAGGGCGACATAACCTATGTAAGCCATAGGGATTAGCAGCACTAACATCCCGAACCGTAATTCGCCGGACAGCTCACTGATAACACCAATGATCGGCGAGATAAACGCGCCGCCGATAATGCCGGTACAGAGAATGCCGGCGAATGATCCATGATCTTGAGTGCGCGAATTAAGCGCCAGCGAGAAGATCACCGACCACATGATAGAAATGAAAAAGCCAACCAATGGGAAACAAATTAATGTTAGTTGGCTCGGTCCCCAAATCGCCACCAGAAAACAAACCAGTGAACTAAGGGAAAAACTGAGCAGCAAGATCTGACTGTCGATAAGTTTAAGTAGCAGTAAACCGAGTAGGCAGCCGAGCGTCATGTAAAACCAAAAATCGCTAACCACATTGGCGCCGACACTTAAGGTATCAAGACCATGATATTGCGACAAAAATACTGAGATACTGTTAGCAAGTCCTTGCTCAAGCGCAACGTAGGCGGCGATAGCGAAGAAGAATTTCAAAACAGTTTTATCTTTGAAAAGGCGTAAATGGGTCTCTAGAGCACCCGCCGACTCATTTGCCAGTTTATCCACTTTGGGCATCTTCACTAGGCTGGCAAAGAGCACCATGGCGAGCGCGACCACGGCAAATAACCAGTACATGGCGAGCCAACTCATGTTCTCTGGCAATAGCTGTTGCACATAGTTGGCGGATGCTGCACTTGCTTGATCTAAGGCGACAAAATGCTGATATACCAGCGGCGCTAAGGTCGCGGCGCCGCCAAAGGCGAGTTGGGCTAGAACAGAGAAAAAGGCAAAATGCTCTGGCCCCGCAGCTTGTCGCAATAAGGGATTGACTGCCACCTGCAATAAGCTCATGCCAGTGCCAATACAAAACAGGCTAAACATGGCGATGCTAAAGGTAGGGAAACACACAAAAGTGACGGCGCCGATAAACGCGAGGCTAAAGGCTAAGATGATCACCCGCTTTTCACCGTACTTGTCTACTAAAATCCCCGCAGGAATCGATGTCACTCCGTAGGCGATAAAAAACGCAAAGGGAAATAACCCCGCCAACGTCAGGCCGATAGCATAACTGTCAATTAACGCAGGGAAAATCGGCCCCATACTGTTAGTCATCAAGGAAATCACAAAGAAAGTGCAGAGGACAAACAGAATGATGAGTTTGTGTTTCATGTGCTTAGCCAATTGAATTAAGTGAAATTCATTGTGGACTGACGCTCGCTATGGCGGTGATACGAATAGTGCCTCTGTCGATACTTTTCTCACATATGCAAATCGTGTTCGCGCAGATTTAGCTGATTTACATCAGGTGCAGTTAATACGGGCTGTAGATACTTATAGATACTGGCGATAGATACTGGCTATAGATATGAGTTGCAGCTGCTGCGGATAGGCATAGGTAAAACCGTGTTTTAGTATCTGCTGATAAAGTGTTTACTTGTAAAATAGTTACCTTTAATTAACATTGGATAGAATAGTATTGGAGTGGCGGAGTTGAGTATCACTGCAAGGCTGACTTGCTATAGACAATAGTGCGCGAGGCACAGCGATTTCGCCGAGCTGATAGGTCATGGCTGGCATTTAAAAATAAGGCCTAAGTAATTGAATAATTTAACAGGATGGAATAACGGCTAGCTTGAGTGAATGGCGTTGATCTGTAAGAGTTGATTGAAGCTAAGGTAAAGGAATGAGTAACTGGAGTTTAATGGATGAAACCTCTGTGTGAAAAAGTGATCCCCGATGAAAACAGCTCTTGGCGTTACTTTCGTTATGAATGGGACCACATGGATCTCAACTGGCATTATCACCCCGAGTACGAAATCTGCTTAACCCTCAACAGTTATGGCATGCGTTATGTGGGCGACCATATTGCCCGCTATGGCGATTATGATTTAGTGATCATCGGCCCAGACATGCCCCACGGCTGGCAATCCGAGGCTAACCTTGATATTTCACCTGACGAGGCTTCAAAGAACGATTGTTTGAAAGGCGGCGCTTCAACTGCGGTCGGTTTGAAAGAGCCCAGTTTGAAGGGATCCGCTTCGAAAAATCGAGTGAAGGAAGTCGTGTATGTGGCACAAATTCCCGCAGCCTGGCTACACCAAATTGTGAATGAGCAGCGCGAGTTAGCATCCTTGCATTCACTGTTGACCCATGCCAAACGGGGCGTGTTATTTAGTGAGGAAACGGCGCGCAAGGCCCATAACGTGTTTATCGCGATGGAGACGGCTAATCCCTTTAAACGCTATATTTTGTTATTGGAATTATTAGCGTTATTACAACAGGATAGTCAGCAAGAACTCTTGTCCAGTACCTTGTTCACCCACGGCAGTAAGCTCGACTTTACCGTGAAAAAGCTCGATAAAGTGATCGAACATATTTATGACAATTACACTCAGGCCTTGTCGGCACAGGATTTGGCAAAGTTAGCGCACATGAGCACCAATCACTTTCATCGCTTCTTTAAAAAACGTACCGAGAAAACCTTAACTGAGTTTATCAATCAACTCAGGATCGCTAAGGCGTGCAAGTTATTACTCTCGAACCAGAGCCCGATTTCAACCATCAGCGATCAGTGTGGTTTCAATAATTTATCTAATTTCAATCGACGCTTTATTCAATTTAAAGGCGTCACGCCGAGTCGTTTTCGTCAGCGCTTTAGCAGTAAACAAAGGGCGATTTAACCCCTTACTATCACGAATACTTAGGCTGAAAATACTGCTCCACTAAGGTCTGGCAGTAGCTTATCGCCTGCGCGGTGATCTCCGCTGAAATCGGCTCAAATGGGCGCTTGAGTTTTGGGTCGCGGTAATCCATTCCCGCTAACAGTGCATACCAAGAGGGGCGAAAGTAGGCGAGCTGCTGGTCGTATTGGTAAAGCAGCAGATCAAAGTCATCCCCTTGATACCAAGCTTTTAATAGTTGCGTCAGCCTTTGGGAAATGGCGACTTTTCTCGCTGCGACCCAATAGGCTTCGCTGCGCTGGCTGGTGACATAATGGGCCTGAATGTAATCCTTTATGCCGAGCACTAACTGCATTACTGCTTGATTTAATGTTTGCCGACTTAAGGTTTCTGCCTGCTTATTTAACTGATAACGCTCGAATAACGACATAAATTTTTCAAGGGTGAATTGGGTCATCATGATCGACGTGGCTTCGAGTGGCTCGATAAAACTTTGCGCAAGTCCTATCGCCAGAACATTGTTGTGCCAAGCCTTGTCACTGACGCCGACCCGCAGCTTGAGAAACCGCACTTGGGTCGACTCGGGTAAATTTACACTGTGCAATAATTCCTTAGCCGCGGCATTGGCACTGAGGTGGCGACTGCTATAAACATAGCCATTGCCAAGCCTGTGGGTGAGGGGGATTTGCCATAGCCAGCCTGCACTGAGCGCTGTGGCGCGGGTATGGTACTTTGCCTGCTGCGTTTGAGTGGAGTCCATTAATGCAGGAACAGGAACAGTGACGGCGCTGTCGTTGAGTAACTCATCGGCGAAGGATTGAAAGGGCACGCCTAGGGCTTTATGAATTAACTTGGCGCTAAAACCGCTGGCATCGATGAAAAAGTCGGCGCTCAGTCGTTCGCCATTTGCCAGGATCAGCGTCTCAATCTGCTGGTGTTGGGAGGTTGAAACCTCGACCACATCAGCAATGATCTGCCGTACGCCGCGTTGGCAGGCATAATCTTTTAAGTAGTTGGCCAGCTCAGTGGCATCGAAGTGATAGCCGTATTCGTTGGTGCAGGGCAGTGTTTTATTCGGCCTTGGGCTGAGATTGTGTTTGGCCAGTACGCCGCTAGAGAAAAACGCATCAGGTTTAACGGCATTGCCATGCCCTCGGCGTCTTGCATTGGCGTTGATAAAAAAGACTTCGGCGGGTTTTACATCCATTTGAAAATAGAAGGGGTGGAAATATTGCTGGCCGTCACCATTCCAATTGATAAAGTCGATGCCGGTTTTATAGCTGGCGTGGCATTGCTCCATCCAATCTTTTTCGCTGATGCCTAAGTTGTCCATAAAGCGTTTTAAGTGTGGCGTCGAGCCTTCGCCAACGCCGATAGTGCCTATATTGTCCGATTCCACTAAACAGAGTTCAATGGCGGCAAATACGGGGTTATTCGCGAGGGCGGCCGCGGCCATCCAGCCTGCGGTGCCGCCACCTAAGATAATGATTTTTCTGATTGCTTGTTTCACTTTCATGGCTTATCCCCGCTGTATTATCAACGCAAAAAGCCGACCCTAAGGTCGGCTATAGTGTGACTCAAGTTTAAAATTTGTAGCTGGCACCGACGAAATAACGTGAACCAAATTCGATGGTGTTTTGGGTCAATCCATATTTAACATCATAGGATTGCACCACTTCATTGGTTAGGTTTACCCCTTCGAGTGAAACATCTAAGTTCTCCATCGCATGCCAAATAATCGAGGCATCGACTTGCTGATAGCTGTCGTTTAACACGTTTTGAATGTTACCCACGCCTAAGTATTCTGAACGCCAGTTATAGGCGATACGGGCGCTGAATAGATCATCTTCGTAGAAGAGTGAGCCGTTGAAGGAGTTTTCTGACACGCCTTCAATCATTTGTTCAGTGCCATCGGGGCGAGTGCTCTTACTGTCAACATAGGTGTAGTTGGTCAAGAAGCCAAAACCGCTTTCAAAGTTATGTTGCAACTGGATTTCAAGCCCAGTCACTGAGCCGCTACCGCCGTTGGCAGGGGCTGTAACTCGGCATTTATCCCACTCGGATTCTGACGCGCCGCAACCTTCAATGTACTGCGTCGACTCAGTGACAAACACTACGTTATCAATATCTTTGTAGAACAAGGCCGCCGACAACATAGAAGATTCAGTGAAGTACCATTCGATGCCAAGGTCGGCTTGGTTCGCCTTATAGGGTTTCAAATTTGGATTACCGCCGGTCGCAGTACCAAAGTTTTTCGCTATGGCTAAACCAGGTTTGAGATCGCTGTAGTTGTTACGTGCCATCACGGAAGAGGCCGAAGCACGTAGGATTAAATCTTCTTGCAGATCGAAGGCGACGTTGATGCTCGGTAGCCAATTATCATAATTGACGGATTCATTGTAGGGCTTGCCATCGGCAAAACCGGTTGAGGTTTGGTCAGTGTTAACATAACGCACGCCAAAGTTACCACGGTAGAATTCGCCGCTGAAATCCGCTTGGGCGTACAGGGCCAACATATCCTCTTCGACAGTGAAGGTGTTACCGAGATCGGCGACTTCCACTAACTCGCCATTGGCGTATTTCTCGCTGATAAAGGCCCACCATTTGTCTTCATCTAACTTGGCATAGGAGTCGAGTACATTGCCGCCGCTCTGGGAATGTAGCCCAGACAGCACGCCATCGCTCCAGTTAGCGAGGTTGCCATTGGGCACGAAACCTAGGATTTCTGCGGGGTTACGGTTGAAGGCATTACGCTCGAAATCACTGGTGTTGTATTTAATCCCGACCGCAATTTTGTTAATAAAATCATGGTCGAGTTGATATTCGAAATCGGTCTGTGCGTAGGTCACTTTATGATCTTGCACTGTGGTTTCGTAGTTCGCCTCTTGGGCGTGCTTGAATTGGCTGGCATCGTTAGCATCTAAACTCGTCAGCACCACTTGGTAGGGACCCGTGGCGTCGTAACTAAAGCCACCATCGACACTGCCTTGACCGTTAGGGAAGGCGGGATCGCCAATTTTACCGCCTTGATCTGTCGCTGGGATCCACCAAGAAGATGAACCGCCTTGGGTGCCACCATCTGAGGTTGATTGGCCAATGACGCCACTCACCGTAAAACTGTCTCCGACGTATTTTCCGGTTAAGTTGAGTACGTCAGATTTCATATTGACCGCGTGGCGCACCACAGGGTTATAAATAATCGACGCATACGCCGGCAGAATCGTTGCCGACGCTGTGCCGCCTTGGGCGTTATTCACTACGTTGGTGGAGCCTGAACCGCGCGCGCCAACGGTTAAGAAGTTATGGTTTACGTGGGGGATATCGAGTTCAAAATTAAAGTAATCTAAGGTGAACTCGGTATTGTCAGTTGGCGCAAATTGCAGTGTGACTTGGGCGCTGGTCCGTTCACGTTCGGCTCTAAAGGCCTGCGAGCCAATGCCCCAAGCGCCAACGGTAGATTCTTGATTTTGCGCGGGATCGGCGGCGAAGTATTCATAATAACCACTGAGAGATTCCAGCACTTGGCGGCCGCTGGTAATTTTTTCTACTGAATAGGCGCCTAAAATGCCGAACTTTTCATCGTCATTTTTCCAGCTTCCGAGGAAAGAGCCACTCGGGTCTGTTTCATCGTACAGGCTGCTTTGGCTCAGCTCGCCAGCGACTTGATAGGTGTGGGCATCGAGATCTAAGGGCTTGCGGGTTTTGAGATCGACAGTGCCGCCCAGCGCACCTTCTTCAAGTCTGGCAGTCGGGGTTTTATGCACTTCAACGGCGTTCACTTGCTCAGCCGACAACAATTCCATATTGAAGGTACGAGTGGCAGGACCCAAGTCATACCAAGAAGTGCTGGCAACGGTTTGACCGTTAAGCAAAATACGGCTCTGCTCTGGCGCTGTACCGCGAATAGTAACGCCGCTTACTTCGCCGTATTGCCTATCGACCGTGACCCCAGAAATTCGCTGCAGCGCATCACCGATGTTTTTATCGGGAAACTTACCTATGTCTTCCGAGGTGATGGCATCGACCGTGGAGTCGGCGAAGCGTTTGGTATTCAATGAGGCTTCAATCGAGCGACGTATGCCGCGTACTTGGATTACCTCCATATTTTCTGCCGTTGCCTCTTGTTGCTCCGCCGCGACTGCGGTTGAGCTCATCCCGAATAAGGCGTTAGCGATACACAATGCGAGCAAAGAGCTCTTAAATAATTGACTTTCTGACATGTTATAGCGTCCCTGTAGTGCTTTAGTGTTGTTTTTTTCTTCAGTTAACTTACCTGTTATCGAATTGTTGATGCGGTACTTTTCACGCTAGGATTGGTATTTTTCTATTGTGTTTAACGCGAGGGAGGCGGTGATTTCAACTTGAGTGGTGATGGGAGATTTATCGACTTAGCGTAGAAAAGTATGGCTTGTTGCTAGGATGGTATAACTAACGCCGGCTGGATTACTCACTATAGAGATGCCGAGCGAATGAGTGCCGCCACTGTGTGCGAGTTTAGACACCATGGGCATTAACTCATTGCTTTTTAATCATTAGCCTCAAACATTATCTATAGGATGAGATCATGAAACTGAAATCGATAGCCGCCGCAGTTGGACTCTGTTTAGCGAGCGTAAGTCTTGCCCACGCCAGCGATAAAACCATTTACCTCACCTTTGATGATGGTCCAATTGATGCGACCTTAGGACTGTTAGACGCCTTAAAAGACGCCAATATAAAGGCGACGTTCTTTATCAATGCTTTTCATATGTATGGCGAAGGGGATGAAAACGAAGCGTTGGCGGCTGTCGCCCTACAACGTTTGCTAGACGATGGTCATATTCTGGCAAACCACAGTTACGATCATATGCTGCATAACTGCACCGATGGTGTGCAGTCGGGGGCGGTTTATTGCAATCAAGTGGGCCTCTGGCCAGTTAAATCCTATCAAGATGCGGCTACCGACTTTACCTACTTTGTGACGAACACAGCAAAAGTGGTTGAACTTATCCCTAATGCCGCCAGTTATCCCAACAACAAGATGACTAAGTTGGCGCGTTTGCCCTATACCAATGGCTGGCGAGTGAGCAGTAAACTCCAAGGCGACGGCTTGTGTGCCACCTCTGATACTGTGCCGCCTTGGGACCCCGCTTTTGCTTGTACCGCTGAAACCTCTACCAACAGCTCGCAAGTTGCGGTACAAATTCAAAACATGCTCGCCGAGAGTGACTATAAAATATTTGGTTGGGACTTTGATTGGGGGCCAGAGGATTGGGGCGTGGCTTTTCCAGCCGAATCTATGGCCGATGGGGTTGAGCTGGTGGATAAAATCAATCAAGTGATCAACACCTGTGCGGGCACCACAATGAACCCTCTTAACAGTCGCACGCAGAACTTAGACTGTAGCGATGGTTTGCACGACGGTAAAGTGGTGATCTTGACCCACGACTTCCTGTTTGAGAATGCTCACCGTGGTCAAGGTGCGACCATCAACTTGCCTAAAATTAAACGCTTTGTGGAAGAGGCGCAGCGCCAAGGATACCGTTTCGACACGCTAGATAACTATGCCCCCGCTTGGCAGGATCAGCATGATTATCAGCAGCCTGATTTTGTCTCGTATCAAGATAAAATCTATTCCTTAGTACAAGCCCATTTCTCCCAAAGTAATTGGCAACCGAACCAAACCCCAGCCTTGTGGAAAAACGAGAAGTAGCTAAGTCTTGGGCTGAGTATTTACTCGGCCCATTATATTGGCCGAGTAAAGGGTATGTTGCTGAACTTAGCCTGACAAAACTCAAAATAGCGTCACTTTTTTACACTTTACCCACTCCGCTTTAACTCAGTATCTGTAATACTGCTCCGACATTGATTTGAAGTTGATCAGTGTTAGAAAAGCAGCGCACAAAGCGCGCGATTGGGGAGAGAAAATGAGTACGTTTGTAAAGTTAACCTTAGCGGGCACCTTAGTGATATTAGCCATACTCGCCGCAGGTATTTACCGTTTCAACATGACCAATGATGATATTTATATGGTGATGGAAGATGGTAAGGTCATGCAATACGACGAGGCCATGGCGCAGGAAAAAACGCAGGCACAGGCCAATGAGGTTGAAGTAGTGACACCGCTTGAGGTTAAGCCGGTGGCGAATGCGTCGGAAGTGATGCTTAAACTCTTTAGCTTAAATACCGCTAACCCGTTTGAAATTACCCTACCAGAGGGCGGTAAATCGGTTGCCTTGACCCATTTTATTAAGATCAAGCAAACGGAATTTGCGATGGGCGATTATCAAGATGGCGAGGTAAAAGGCCGAGTATTACTGGATTATTTGCGCATTACGCCGTTAAATTTCGATCCCGCTTTAGAGCCCGACACCCAGAGTAACGCGCCAATTCAAGATGATCCTAAAATGCAGACTATGCCCTTTGTGGCACCGTTTATTGTGACGACCCAAGGTTCGGGGGCATTTTGGTATCTTGGCTTGTTTAGCCTCGATTTTGAACACAATAACTTGAAGCATTTAGGCAGCGTTATGCTGGGCGATCGTATTGAGGTTGACAGTATTGAACCTGTTTATCCCTTCGAAGCTCCGTTCAAAATTGCCGTGACTTATCGCGATAGAGCGCCTGATCAACCTATGTCTGAAAGCCCTGAAATCGTCAAAACCTTAGAGGTGACAGTCAGTGAAACTGGCATCACTAACATAACTCAGTAGTGAGTAGTCGTGCGCAAAGGGTCGGGAGTAAATGCATTATGGATCTGCGCAGGCTTGTGCTAAGTTATTTTTCGTTCCGTGTGTGATGCTTGCCGCAGCGGCAAGTATTCTCGGGTAGATAGACTTGGCATAATGTTTTGACAAGGAGAGTGTCATGCAAGTTAGCAAAATCACTGGGAAATTTGATGTTAAGCTCACCCCAGATAGCACCTATGCTACAGGTGTGGGCGGCGTAACGTTAGGTCGTATGGGTTTAGATAAGACCTTTTATGGCGAGCTTGAGGGCCGTAGCCAAGGTGAAATGCTCAGTGCAATGACGTCAGTCAAAGGCTCGGCTGGCTATGTGGCGATTGAGCAAGTGGTTGGCAAGGTGTGTGGTAAGCAGGGTAGTTTCGTGCTGCAACATTTTGGCATTATGACCGATGGACAAAACCGTTTGATCTTAGAAGTGGTTCCCCATTCCGGTGCGGGCGAGTTGCAGGGCTTAACGGGCACTATGGCCATCAGTATCGAAAATGGTCAGCATTTTTATGAGTTCCAGTTTGGCTTTGAAGCCAGCGCTGAGCCCACATTTTAGCGCAGCTTTTATTTTCCCACTTCGATTTTTGTTTTCGCAATTTAGTCTTCCTTAGTCGAGATAGAAACCTAGCTTGGTTAAATCTGATAATAGACATAAAAAAACCAGCCTAGGCTGGTTTTTTGTAATGCTTTGTTATAAATAACTTTTATAACCAATTAGGTCAAATCGTTGAGTCAAGACTAACTGCTTGCATTAAGACATGTTTTTTACGACTTTGATTTTATCGACAACCTTTTTCACGTCGTCGGTATTCTCAGCAATTTTCAGCGCTAACTGACGTTCGGCATCGCTAGCAACTTCACCTTTTAAGGTGACGATACCATTGGCGACATCCACATTAATCTGGGTGCCAGAAACATCGGTTGAAAACAGTAAACGGGTTTTGACGACTGTGGCAACCTTAGAATCGGTCAACGACGCGACAACGTCACTGGTGCCTTCTTTCTCATTCATTACAGTGAGTTGGTTATCGACATCTTTTACCCCGTCTAAACTTTTGATCAGTTCAGAGGCGAGGGCTTTATCGACACTGCTTTCCACTTTACCTGTTAATGTGACGTTTCCGTCTTTCACATCGGTGATAATGTCAAAGGAATTGAGGTTAGTGTTGAGCAGTAAAGTGGTTTCAGCTTTACCATCGATCCACGCATCCTTTGCCCCGTCCTTCCAATCTTGAGCCGCTGCGACATTTAAACTGATTGAACCGACAAGTAAGGTCGCTAGTACTGATGCTGTTGTGGTTTTCATAATCATATCCTCCGTTGTTTTCTCGATGTTAGATAATGCGTGAATCGTGCCAGTTTTATTAAGTTATTGAATTTAATGTTTTTAGTTGATGGTTTCGATATTTTCATGTCTCAGCGATTTCCCCTAAGTCGGTCTTTTTTACCGACAAAATGTAATTTTTGCTGGTAAGCAAAGCCATCTTTAGAGCATAAAAAAACCGCACCAATAAGTGCGGTTGAGTGTGTAAGGTTTCGCGTATGCAGTAGCAAGCCGTATTAGTACAGAGACATCATATTGATGTGCACTGATGCTAACAGCTACAAGGATTAACTGGGGTTGAGTGAACTCATACCATCGCAACTGATTTGCAACCAAGCGGCACCTTCTGCGAGCTGATTGGCAAGCTGTGGCTGATGTGCTTGCCTTACCGCTTGTTTCATCTGGATTAACACTTGTTGTTCAATGGCGACAAGTGCGGCCATCGCTTGTGCCATATGGCATTGTTGCAGCAATTTGGTCACTTGAGTATAAGTCACTGGTATTGCATGACTTAGACCATGAATAGGCTCACCAGTTAGAGGGCGCAGCTGTTCAAAACGCGTCAACATTCGTTGGTGGATATTCGCTTTGGTCGAAAAAATACGCTTAAGGTTATAGTCTTCGACGTACGTCATTGCCTGATTGTAGAATGTTAGCCCTTCTTGATTGAGCTTTATTATTTCATCAATCAAACTGATATCGGCGCGGATATCAGTCTGATGTTGCACAACATTAGACTTCATGAATGCCTCCAAATGCCAGTGTTCGGCACAGTCCTGTTTAACGGTTTGGCTTAACTAATTGCGTTTCGTTCAGCTACCATGCATATTTTGTTCTCATTTTTAATGGTATGTTAACAGGCTGATTTTTAGGCTGATATTCTCGGTTACTTGCGCCATCCTCTTAGAATATCGGCAACTATTACCGTTGCTGTTGTTAAAATTTCACGACTGACATACAGTAGCCCTTCATACACAGGGAGTGGGATAGCATGGCTCGATTGACACTTTTTTATCACCTGCAGGATGTAAACGCCGAGCAAGCTATCATTGAACTCGCCGGCGCAGCCGACTTTAATAAGCTACGCAGTGTCGATGATTTACCTTGGATAGAGCAGCTTGAGGCGAACCACATTGATGTTGCCATCATTGAGCTGTCTAGCCTTAGCCGTGAGGATTATCTTGGGCTGCTGGACAATACGGCCTTGTCTAATATCGAGTTTATATTTCTCTCCGACGGTCAGCCGAACCCCAATCTTGATCAGTTAATGTCGAATTTTGCCTGTTATCATTTTCGTAAACCCTACGATATGACGTTGATCAGTGACATCTTCGCCGATTTTGCCCAGTATTTAGTCTCATCACCAATCCGGCCTCGGCCTTTTTCCAGCGAGCTAGACCAATATGGTTTGCTTGTCGGTTCCTCTGCAGCTATGCACAAGCTGTATCGTACGATACGTCGCGTTTCTGCGACCGACAGTAATGTGCTGATTATTGGTGAGAGTGGCGCAGGGAAAGAGCTCGTTGCCAATACCATACATCTTGCCAGCCCGAGATTGAACGAGCCTTTTATTGCAATTAACTGCGGTGCATTAAGCCCTGAGTTGGTCGATAGTGAGCTGTTTGGTCATGTCAAAGGCGCTTTCACTGGTGCGAATCGCGATCACAAAGGCGTATTTGAGCAGGCAGAAGGTGGAACCTTATTTCTTGATGAAGTCACCGAAATGCCGATTGAGCATCAAGTGAAGTTACTCAGAGTGCTTGAAAATAGCGAATATCGTCCCGTTGGCGGTGCCAAAGTGCAGCATGCCAATGTGCGGATTGTGGCGGCAACTAATCGTGATCCCATAGTGGCGATTGAGGCAGGGCAATTTCGCGAAGATTTGTATTTCCGTTTGGCCCAGTTCCCTATCCGCGTTCCGCCATTAAGGGAACGTGGCGATGATATTCTCGGGCTAGCGCAGCATTTTCTTGCCTATCGTAATGTGGCCGAAAAGCAGAATAAAAGCCTCGCTGAAGACAGTGCGCAGATGATTGCGGCATATCCTTGGCCAGGGAATGTGCGTGAATTAAAACATGCCATTGAGCGAGCCTATATTTTGGCAGATCAAGAGATTTTACCCAGTCACTTACAACTGCCACAGGCGAGTGAAATGGGGGCATCTGCCGATGACCAAGTGGTTATTCCGCAGGGCATGCGTTTAGAAGACTTAGAAAAAATCGCCATTTATCAAGCATTAGAAACCACTCAAGGCAATAAAACTGACACTGCCGAGCAACTGGGGATCAGTGTAAAAACCCTCTACAACAAGCTCAGCAAGTACGAGCAACAAGTCGAAGCGGGTGAGCCGACGGCGGAATAGTGCTGATTATCAAATTAATATTGAAACAGAACCGATTTTTGCACTATTTTTTTTGTAAATAATAACTCCTATTCTACAGCCCTTAAACAGAAAAGCGGAGATAGAATATGAAACACTTATTTACTACAGCATTATGGCTTTCTTTGACTGCCAGTAGTTTTGTAAACGCTACCCCAGCGGTAGGAAGTCTTGAAACAGTCGCTGAATTGCCAATACGACCTGGCAATGTCAGCGTCACTGCACAAGGTCGGATTTTTGCCACGGTACATCCACTTGATACGCCGTCAGGTATACAACTGATTGAAGTTAATCGTGAAACCAATGCTTACAAAGCTTGGCCTTCAATGGATTTGCAGAAAGCTTCGACTGCCAATATGACTCAATTTGATACCTTATTAGGGATTGCTCAGGACAAAGCTGGACACCTCTGGACCGCAGATATGGGGTTAGAATTAGGTCAGACGAGGATTTGGGGATTCAACATTAAGGATGGCAGTCTATATAAACAAATTGTCCTACCACAAGCACTCGCGCCCAAAGGCAGCTTTATGCAGGATCTGGTTGTCGATTCACAAAAAGGTTGGATTTATTTAGCCGATATCGCCAACCCAGGCCTCTTAGCAGTGCGTATCGACGATGGTCATACCGTACGTTTTTCAGGTCATAGCTCGCTGCAGGCCGAAGCGGATGCAGTAATGAACATAGATAACAAAACAACATTGTTTAATGGCAAGGTTGCTAGTGTCGCGGTCAATCCCATCAGTTTATCTGCCGATGGAAGTACACTCTATTATGGTGCAATGAATGGCACTCACTGGTATCAGTTATCGACTGCGGCTTTACAAACAGGCAATAATGATAAAATTATCGCGACTGTAAAATTAGTCGGAGCTAAGCCTGTGTCAGATGGCGCTGCAACGTCCAAACAAGGTAATCATTACTTCACCAATTTGAACCACAATGCCATATCTATGCTAGATAACAAAGGTACGCTATCAACAGTGGTCAGTTCTCCATTGCTGGATTTTCCCGATAGTGTGCAATTTGGTGAAACGGGCTGGTTATATATTTCAGTGAATCAATTGCATAAAGCAAAAGCCTTTAATGGCGAAGCTGAAACAGCCAAACCACCTTATCGCATCATGCGACTCTGGACTGGTGAGGATACCGCTGCGGGTCAATAACACCTTAGCTGCAACTGCAAAGTTGCAGCTTTTCGTTACAGTATGAGCGATATCGCAACTGTTATCTCCATTGATGTCAGTCGTTGGTTTAACTCGAAAGGATCTAAAAATAAGTTAGGTGTTGATTGTGTAAACTATCAATGCCTCATATTGTTACTAGCACAGGTCAATTTGGGATGGTGAGATAATTTTTGGAACAAGGAACAAGTTCAGTGACACTTAATCAACCTCCTAAGAGTGCGCTTTATCTCAAGGCGTTGAGTACCCAGTACCGACCTATACTGTGGTTTTTTGCCATTGCCTTGTTAGTGCTTGGATTGCTTTGTGCGAGGGCGGCCTGGTTACAACCCGAGCCCGTGTTACGGCTTGTGCTTGGTTGGGTGGCATTTTTTCTGTTGTTCCCTGTACTGCCGCTAGCGTTAGTTCGGCAACAATCTTGGTTAGATACCGAGCGACAGCAATTGTGGCTCGGTAAAGGTGTCTTCAATGGGAAGTTGCCTGGATTGTGGCGTTGGCGCGCCTATGCCTTTTCAGATATTAATGCTGTGCAACTCTATCTGCTACAAACAACCCATTGGCACCAGCTCGACCGTAACCGCCAAGCGGAAGATACGGTAGATCACTATCTCGCTTATTTACAAGTGCAGCAGCCTAAAGGGAGTCAACTGAAATTGGCTAACAGCACTGACAAGCAGGAATTACAGCAAGTTTTGCAGCAATGCGCGCAAGCGATAGGCTGTAAGTTTCAGGATTTTAGCAATAGTCCTCAAAAATCCCACCCCAAAGTGAGTGAATTTAATTTTATGCGAGTGCTTATTGCGCTTGTTGTTTTTATCTTAATAAACATCGCGATAGTGTCATTTATATGATTTTTGGGTCGATAGCATTTTCAGTCGATTCTTGATAAGGCACAAATACCTTGAGAGATGCGGGTTGAACTTCAATGGTGAGATCCGCGGGCTCAAAAATTTCGCCATCAATCACATATTTACATTTGGGCTCACTACTAATACGCACTTTTTTCGCATGGGCGTGGTGGACCTTGGTTGCGCTAGATGGCGTACCAGGTAGCTTTGAATGCGTGTCTTTATTACCTTCCTTTACCCATCCAGCAATGGCTAATTCTGCTAGGCTAAGGAGCTTGTCTGTCGGCTCTCTGCCGGCATCTAGCCAGGTAATATCGAGCAGGCCATCTGTCATGTTTGGCTCGCCATCGCCCTGTGCTAATACGCTGGTAAACGGGGCTGCATTGGCAACAATAAGGCTATGGGTGGTCAATGTTGTGGGCTCGGCATCATCTAAGCTGAGCTGTATGGTTAAAGTGACATCGGCATTGACGGCGCGCCATAAACCATCGAGGTAGGCAAACTGGCCGAGGGCATTTTTACGTTCACGGTTGGCTGATTCAATCATCTGCTGTTCAAAGCCAATCCCCACAAGTAACAAGACTAATTGTTCATTACAACGAGCCGTATCTATGGCTTGGTAATGCCCTTGGATAATATTGTCCAGCGCCTGAGATACAGGAATGAGCTTACTGCCTAAACCAAATAGCGCGTGGCTGAGGGCGTTAGTCGTGCCTAGGGGAATGATCCCTAAGGCGATGTCGGTGTTCACTATTTCCGATGCCACCTCTGTCACTGTGCCATCGCCGCCACAGGCAATAATGATATCTGCGCCGTTATTGCGGGCTTTTTTGGCGAAGGTGTTTGCGCTGATATTTTCGCTGGTGAGTTTTAACGTTAGGTCAAAATAGGCTTTTAGTTCGTCTTGGATTTGCTCGCCATATTGTTGCCATTTTCCGCCGCCGGAGACTGGGTTGGCGATAATCCACGCCACTTTATGGATGTTGATTTTGCCTTGCTTGAGCATGTGCTCAAGGGCGCGTAATTGCCATTTGTTTAAGCCCGCGGTTTTGCGGACTTGCTTAATCTGTTGCAATACTTCGGAGAAGTTGCGCTGTTTATCTTTACAGACTAAATAGGCGGCGAGCACCAGTACTGAACGGCCACGCCCCATAGCACAGTGGATCAGCACCTGTTTATTGGCGCGTACTTGGCGATGCAACCAGTTAACGGCTTGATTGAGCTGGGCGCTGGTCGGCACGCTATGGTCGAGGATGGGAATGTTTAAATACTCGATATGATCTTCAAACTGCGACCAATCTAAGCCATCAAATTCGGCGGTCACATCAAGAATTGCGGTGATCTTATTGGCTTTGATTTTCTCCAGATCCGCAGAAAATAATCGGCAGCCGAGATACAACTGCTCATCTATCTTTTGCATCGACGGCACAGAGTCGCGTTTTCTCGCCCAATGGTTATACAGCCGGCTACCCAATAGAAACGGAATAAAGCCCCAGCGAATATACCAAGGGATAGTGCCATCTTGGCGCTTTCTAAAGATGCTGGCGAGATTAAACCAGTAGGCTGAACCGACTAAAAATAGCGACAGGCTCGTCCAAGCCCAAATAAAGGTGAGCAGGGGAGACGTGCCCGTTACCGCAAAATAGGCTAGCAGTACGGCACCTGCTAAGTAGAAATATTTGATGTGGATTTTGCTTAGCATACGCGCCCTCCAATGCTGTATTTTTGATTTAACCGCTGCATGTTAAACGGCTGACTAAATCGGTGAATCGCGTCGTTGAAACCAGGTGTTAACTCAAGTTTAAATTAGGTGCTAACTCAAAAGGGTGGCAGTAGACGAGTCTATTGCCACCCTAAAATGAGGTTTGTTTAGCACTTAGTATCTTTAGCTTTAACACCTTCTTTGACTTCTTCACAGGCATCTTCGATGGCATTACCTGTATCAGTCATCACTTCATCAATTTTTTCACCCGCGTCCTCGGCTTTGTTATCGCTACAAGCGGTTAAACCGAGGGCGAGTAATAATGCCAGTGAAGCGCTTGTCATCAGAGTAAATGGTTTCATATACATCTCCTTTCTAAAAAATAATTAAAGTCGTGGTGACTTGCCCTTGAGGGCATTAATCAGCAGTGAAATCACGAGTAACACAATAAATAAGAAGAAAATAATTTTTGCGATTCCCGCTGCCGCGCCAGCGATACCCGTAAATCCAAACAGTCCGGCAATAACAGCGACAACTAGAAATACTAATGTCCAACCTAACATAATAACCTCCTGCCCTTGTCTTAATCCTTCGCATGACCGTTTGTGTCATTTGTAAGGTAACGGCTAATGGTTATTTCTAGATTGCGAACATAATGCCAACTTTGCATATTTTAATTAGTTTATTGATTTTAAATGAAATTTAATTGATTAGTTTTAAGTGGGCGCGAATGTACTAAACGTAGTACAGGCAATTTTTACCTAAGCTTCGGTAAGAGTTGCAGTCAGAAAATAGAGGAGCACAGCAAAAAAAACCGATACCATTTGAGTATCGGCTTAGATGAAGATGTTGATAACTAGGCTGAGAAAGAGACAATAATTTGCGGTAAGGTCAGCACTTGCGCATTAACTACCACCGCCAGCAACTGCTGAGAGCGTCCTATAAAGCAGCATTTGTATGATATCTTTTAGAAAGTACGGCAATGACGGCACAGCAAATACCATAGAACGCACCAAGACCTCCATAATATATTCCTGCTTCACCCGACGTAATATGCCCTGAGGCAAAAGATATAGATATTCCAATATAGGCGCTTAAAAGACCCAGAGTGGCACCCGCTAACCCAAACTTATGACCACGATGAATGGATGCCAAAGTGCCAGCTGCGGTGGTATTAATATCTAGATTGCTAACGTTAATATCAAAAGCTGCCGCTAACGCTCTTTTTGATTCTAAAGAGCTTGTGCCTTCGCTTTCTATTCTCTGAATAGTACGAATGCTCAGTCCTGAGATTGTGGCAAGTTGATCTTGTGACCAAGAACGTTCGTTTCGAAGCTTCTTAACTAAGTCTTTGTTTATCATCTGTTCCATTTTCTAGTTCCTAATAATGATTGCTAAAGGCTAATCATCATCCGAAAATCTTGATTTTAGTTATGACAACCTTACGTCAAAGTTACGACAGTGGCCCGCCAAGTTGTTTAACGCCGCCAACAGCGAGCAAATGTTAAGTTTGAAAGACGCAATGCTAGGCCTTGTTAAGTGTTCACCTCATAACCAAACCGAACCCCGCTTGATTAATGATATCTGTGCATTGTGATATGAACCACATTGCAGAAGCAGTAGGCTCATACTTGCATAGAATATTAATTTTAAATTCTTTACCCTTTGAATCTGGATTGGTTTCAAATATTTCACCAGACTCCAAGAAAGCCAAGTCGGTATTAATCTTTTCCTGTGTAGAAATAGATGCCCGTCATCCCATTCCAAATGATCTGAGAGGGTTAGCACCACGACACCTTCTTGATCTATTCCAATGGAGTCAACTGAACCTTGACCTTCTATGCTCATAGATATTTTACACTTATATAATGCGCATAATCTTACCTTCAATTACTTGGCGAGGTGACTCGCAAATTAATGATTTATAAGGAGCTTTGCACGATAGTAAATATCATTCTGGGTAGAAAGTATGCATCTGTATTACTACGTATTTTGTTTGGCGAATTGTTTATAAGATATTGAATATTAAGACTTGATTGAAAGTATTATTTGAAATAATGCACAAAACGATACTTTTGAATGACAAAAAACTTTATTCACAAATCATGTGGTATGTAGATTTTTGGGGAAGGGATATGTCCTATCAAAGTTTGCCTCGCAGTCCATTCTTAAATTAGGCAGCATGTATTCGATTGGTTGCAGGCGTGCATTGTCGCGGCAGTGGCCATCGGAAAAGGGACTTTTCCGTTGAGCCCCCAAGGATGGGTTTACGGCGTACCACTGGAGCGCCAGTGCTTAGCGGCATTGGCACAAACAGAGCCAATAACTCAAGGGATTAGATTGGTAATAAGGTCGGCGGCTTCGATTTAACGAGGTAGTGAAGAAGACTGCATCAAGTAGGGAGTTGAGTCCCTACTTGATGTCTCGATAGTCCGTTAGGGGTTAAAAACGATTTAGCGGTTTCCAGCGTTGCAGGCTAACTGGAATGCTAACCCCTTGGGATAACAGCAAGTTAATGCGGGATTGATACGCCGCGCCCACCATTAAATGTTTGGCTAAATCGACCGCATTACGGGCTTTATAGTCATCTAAATAACTGCCTTTTGCCCACGCATTAAATGCCCCGAGCGCAGGGCCTGCCCAAATTTGGTAATCCATTTCGCGGCCGACTTCACCTGTGTTCGACCAGCGGCTCGACAGACCCAAATACCAGCGGAAAATCAGCGCCATCTTACGTTTGGGGTTATCCAGTGCACGCTCGATTTGCTTAGGGTCACGTTCGTTAAAGTGGGCGACTGTGCCCGCCCAAATGTCATCGAGTGATGCGCGAAACACTTGCTCTTCGAGCTTTTTACGCTCGTCCGCGGGGATGGCATCAATTGAATCGTAACGGGTATAAATTTCATAAAGCTTATTGGCGCGCATTGGAAACAGAGTACCGCGCTTAACTACTTGTAATTTCACGCCCATTTCGAACATATCGGCGGCAGGCGCCATAGTCACATCAGCCATTTCTGTGGTGGCGAGTAACTTACGGGTGTGTTCGCTGGCGCCCGCTTCGACGCAGGCTTGGTTGATTGAACCTGTGACGATAAAGGCCGCACCCATGTTGAAGGTGGCTAATGCTGCATCGGGTGTGCCGACGCCGCCGCCTGCGCCCACACGGATGGGGGTTTTATATTGATACTTAGCTTGGATTTCATCTTTGAGCGCCAAAATCGTCGGCAATAGCGTGACCAGTGGACGATTGTCGGTATGGCCACCTGAGTCGGCTTCGGCCGTGATGTCATCCGCCATTGGCACCAGTAATGCCATTGCCATTTGGTCTTGGCTGATAAGACCATCACTCACTAATTGCTGGAGGATTTTGGCAGGCGCCGGCTCCATAAACTTAGTCGCGACTTCGGTGCGGCTGATTTTTGCGATGACTTTGTTGCCAATGACTATCTCGCCATGTGCGTCGCGGCTCAAACCTGCTGCGCGGTAATAGACGATTTGCGGTGTTAAACCTAAAAATGCCGAGGCTTCGACCGTGCGCACTTTATGTTTTAAAAACAGCTCAACGCTGCCGCGCTCTAATGCGGGCTCGCTTGGGCTGTGAATTAAGTTAAAGGCGTAGGGGCCATTGGGCAGCGCTGCTTGAATGCGGGTAATGGCCGCTTCAACGCGCGATGGAATTAACCCCGCCGCGCCAAATGAGCACAAAATGCCCGCTTGGCCAAGGGCGATAACCAGTTCTTCCGAGGCAATACCGTTTGCCATAGCGCCGGCGTAGTAAGCGTATTTAACGCCGTGGACGCGGCGAAAATTACTGTCGCCTAAACTTTGGGTGCCAAGGGCAGGGGCAAAGGCGCTGACAGGGTGTGAGCCTAGTGGCGCTTGGCTGTCGCTTGTGGTTACTTCGGCTG
The DNA here is from genome assembly GCF_031932065.1 of Shewanella scandinavica. Taxonomy (NCBI): domain Bacteria; kingdom Pseudomonadati; phylum Pseudomonadota; class Gammaproteobacteria; order Alteromonadales; family Shewanellaceae; genus Shewanella; species Shewanella scandinavica. Next base: position 154,948 of record NZ_JAUOES010000005.1, on the reverse strand, counting down.
TTTGCGCTATGCCTAAGCCTTTTTCACTGTGATTCACTAAGTAACAGGCTTGGCTTAAATCTTTGAGTTTTTTGCCTAATGAGTCGATATCAAAGCTCAGCGCGGCATCGTTGACTTGCCACGGCCAAGGGCTGAGTTTTTCGTTATTGCTATTGAATTGATCTAGAGTATGGCTAGTCATAGGTGTTCTCATGTTATTTGTGCCGCCTTGGTGATGTGGATAGCCAAGGTGGCGCAATTATTTGTTATTCGTTATTTGTTATTCGAGATTAGCGTCTTTCTAAAAGCGTAAACTCGCTAGGCTTCTTCAATACAGATGGCGATATCTTTAACTTCATAAATCCGCAGACCATCTTTACTCAAGTTGGCATCGCCCATAATGATGCGTTTGCCATTATCGTCAGTCACGCTGGTAATGTGTACATCCAGCGACATCTGCTTGTTTAATGGGTTAATTTGGCCACGATACTTCCATTTGATATCCGATAAAATCTGGCCGAATTTTGGACTCTTAAAGCCCGCACCAAGATCTTGGTCAATCGCATAGGTTTGCATCAGCTCGATAATCGCTTCAACCCCTAATGAGCCTGGCATTACCGGATCTTGATGGAAATGGAATTGGAAGAACCAATCACTCGGGTCAATGGTGCGCTCGGCGTATAAATAGCCAAGGCCCGCTTTACCGCCGGCTTTCACGATTTCAGCCTTGTCGATAAAGTTAAGCTGACCGCCCGCTAAACGGTAATGCGGCTGACCTTCTGGCGCATTAAAGCTGCGATGCTGTTTATCTAACAGATTGATTTGGCTATCGGCGGCTATGTCATTTTGCACATGCCAAGGCTGTGTGATCTTGCCGTTGTCTATGCCGAGTTGGTTTTTCAGCGCATCGCCCTTGAAGTAACCAAATACCGCTTTACCTTGGTAGAAAGGCTCGCCATCACAACTTAGCTCGAAGCTAAAATTCTGGATGATGTTGCTGCCGGCAATCACAGTCGATAACAAACGTGAGTCGTTTACGATTGTTTTGCCGCGTAAATCCACGTGGCGCAGCAACTTACCGCTACCGTCTAAGTTACGGAAAAACAGCTCTTGGCCGGGGAAGCCCAAGGTGGTGCCCATATAGCCTGAGATAAAGCCGTTTGGCTGCAGTGATATCTCCATCAGCACAGAATAGGGCATCACGGCGTGATGGCTGTTTTTATCGTAATACCAAGCGTTTGCGGGCACTTCGTATTCAGCGATACATGAAGAGGGCTTTTTCAGCTCGCCGCGTTTGCCGTCAATCGCAATGACGCGGGTGGTTAACTGCAAATCACCGCAAGGCGTGCGCGGTGGAATAAGGCCGCGATAGATGCTGAAATCAGCGCCGAAGCAGTTTTCGATGTCGCCAGTGGCAAATTCGAACATGTGGTACGGCGTGAACGGCAGGGTGTCGGGCACGCGGTTGGCGTACTTTGAATCCGCTGGCGCGACTGGCGCAGGCACATGCTTAAGCGGCACTACGCCTTTGTTGGTTGGCGCAGTTAAATCTGGCAGTTGCGCCATCAACGGCGCGGCGAACGATGCAGGTGTTGTTGAAACCAGCGTTGCAGCCGAAGCAGCATTTTTGGCAGCATTTTTAGTCGTATTATCAGCTGTGCTGGCATCATTATCCGCAAGGTAGCGGGTGCATTCGGCTTCTTCTTTGATCATCACCCCAAGGTTTTGGAAATCCACCACCACTTTGCCATTGAGCAGAATATCGATATTCGCTTTAGCATAGGGGCGCGGGCTCATGCCTATTTCGGTGATTTCCATGCGATAGGTGAGCAGGCCAGATTGCGGCAACACTTGACCGCGACAGCGCACTTTTTGTGATGCGTTTTCGAGCGGTTGGAAACGCCCGTCTTTTACACCTAGGTGCATACCAATATGCAGCATAAAGAATTGCAGTAATTGTCCACAACCTTCAGCCATTAATGACCCCGCCATCACTTGGTCGCCCTTGAAATGACACGGGAAATACCAATGGTCGGCCTCGAGCTGTTTATGGCCTTGAACTGAACCTAAGCCCCACGCGCCGCCATGCACCTCAAGATTGCTAACCTGTTCAATCATCAGGAATTTTTCAGAGGCAAAACATAAAGAGGGCTGCAACCCATATTGGGCTTGATGCGCCGCATGGGCGCCGCCAAAACAGCCACCGATATCGGCGCCGAGTAATTTATGGATTTGGCTGTAATCAAATTGGTGTTGCGCGCAGTTAAGCAGCGGATTAAAGCGCGGTTTATTGGGATTATTGAGGGCAAGGTTACGGGCTTTGATTTCGGCTTCGGTGCGAATAACGCCCTTGCCGTCGGCGAGTTCCTTGTCGGTGAAGAAGCCGGCGCAGCCGCCATCCATTTTCAGGATCAGCTTATCGCCCACAAAACATTCGTAAGAGAAGAAGAACAACAAGGTATCGCCATTGCGGGCAAAGTTGTTGATGGAAATGTCGTAGCGCAGGGTGTCGCCACCGCGCGGTAAGTCGCCAAGGAAGGTCAGGGTGCAATCGAGCAGGCGATAAACGCGCTCGCCCTTGTTTTCAAAGTCGATACCTAAGTAGCTGATCAGCATCAAGTCACATTGACCCGATTCAACTGCCACGGCCCACGGAATTTGACCATCGACCAAATACGGCGCGTCCACAGGAATGTCGTATTCCGTGGTCATAGTGCAAGGCTCATATCGGTTAATCTGGGCGTTTAATTTCGTTACCCGAGACACCAGCAAATAGTCCGTGGTTGGTAGGCGCACACGGCGCGAGTAGCTGTCAATAATGGCGTAATCTGGGCCAAATACTTTAGCGATATCCCCTTCGGCGTACTCGACTAAATCCGCATAATCCCAAATGCAAGGCTTGCTCATCGGTGTTGGCGGCGTGTACAGAGGCACTTTTGCATGGTTTGGATAAAGCACTTGGTTTGGATAAAGTGCAGTATGTGGAAGAACCGCTGTCGTAGATGCCTGAACTATGGCTTGCTGCTCCACCGGCGTCGCTTGGCCAATTGATGTCAGTTCACCTTTAAGCTGGGCTTTCATCAAGGCATCGGCCAGTTTCAGGCCTTGCTCACGGCTTTGTAAAAAGGCTAGATGTGCTTCACGGGCGAGTTGCTGATTACGTATAAATGCAGCGTCTTTTAGCTCTGCTTGAGCGGCGTTGTTATTGGGCGTGCTTAGGGCATTCATTGGCATGCTGCTTAATGTCTCTTTTTGTTGAGCCGTGCTTGGGCTGCTTGTTGCAAAGCCACTCGTGTCTTTGCTCGCTATTTGGGCCAAATGCTTGCGCTGGCTGCGCTTTGGCAATGCAGTGATGGCTTGGGCTTTTTGCTGTATTGCATCAAGGTCCGCCAATGGCGTGTCCAGGATATGCTGATAGATATCGCGGCCACCGAGCGTCACTTGTTTTATCAAGTGTTTTTGCTCAGAAAGCGTTAAGTCTTGTTCAAGCCTTTGCTGCAAACTGTGCGCTTGCGTGGCACTTTGGCTGAGCAGTAACTGCGAGCATTTACCCTGGCTAAAAGTAGCAACGAGCGCGTGCTGCACTTGATTAGCTTGTGGCTGTGCTTGGTTTTTTAATTGCCCATGATTTTTAAGCTGAAGCAGCGCGCTCAAAATACTCGCCATTCCCGCAGCGGCAAAGTTGTGGCCAATGGTATCAGTGGCTTGGCTGCGCTGGTTCACACTCGGCAGCAGGGTATTGAGTACCAGCTTTGGATCGGCAAGTTGCTCAACTGCAATACTGGTTTCAATCAAACTAATTTGGCTGCTATTCACCTTGGCTTGGGTTAACAAGTCATCGCAAATGCGCGCTGTGTTGCTGTTACCTTGCATGTCACACATAGCGCCAAACACTTGGCCACTGATGTGACCATAGCTGTTGCTATTGGCATCATTAAGTAGAGCATTAGTATTTGAATTTTCAGCAGTTAGTACCAGTGCGCCTGCACCTTCACCGACTTTCCAACCAGTGTCAGTGGCATTAAATGCCACTGGCGATACGGCGTTTTTGAGGATCACTTGCTCAAGGCTGCCACTTAAATCGACGGCGGCGATCACTACGGCATCTAAGGATTCTTGGGATAACAGGTTTTCGGCCACATCGATACAGCGGGCGACCGATTGCTCCGCCGCCGAAATGGTAAAGGCAGGGCCGTTAAAGTCCCAAAGGGATGCGATGCGTGACGCCATGATATTGCCAATAAAACTGGTGTATTGGTTCAGTTTGGCGGCATCGAGCACACTGTCCATGGCGATTTTTTCAAGGGCGAGATACTCGGCTTGTGTGAGGGTTATTCCTTGTTTTTTAAGGCTGTCTGCCAGTTGGGTGTGTAGATTTACGCGGCCACGGAACTGGTGTAATTCAAGCTCTGTTTCCATCGCCACTAATACAGCAACCTTGCCGCCGGGCTTTAAGTTCGCATCGCGAATCGCTTCATCAGCCACTTTGATCAGCAGCAGTTGCTGGGAGATCAGGCGGTCATCTTCATTGGGCGGCACTTTAAAACGCAGGAAGTCAAAATCGAACTGGTCGATATACGCGCCCTGTGGTGCGGCTGTGAGGCCAGTTCCGCTTAAACCAAAGTTGGCCAGAATATCAGGGTGTTTGTCTAAGCCTTTCCAGCGTTTAGCGGGCAGCGGGATAAAGGCATCTTGCCGAGCTTGAATCGTGCTATCCAGTGCATTAATGGAGGATAAAGGCCCGAAGTGCGATGCTAAGCCAATGATATTTAATGGCGTGTGCTGATAACTTACAGCAGCTGCGGGTTGTTCATTCTTTTTGTTTGTATTGGCAACATAGGATTCCAGCAACAAATGCGCGTTACAGCCGCCAAAACCAAACACGGAAACACCCGCGTGGCGGTGGTCATTGCCGGCTTTATCGGGCCAAGCATGTAATTCTGTTGGTAGATTTTTAGCGCTAAACAAACCCTTAGGCGAGGATATCGGCGCTGATAAGTTAATACTTGGCGGCAGTCGACCCGAGCGCATGGCAAAAATCATCTTCATGATCCCCGGCATGCCTGCGGCGGTGAGCAAATGGCCAAGATTAGATTTTGCCGAACCGATCAGCGGCACTGCTGAACCCGCGAGTTTGTCCTCGAAGAAGCGCTCCATCGAGGCGAGCTCGACTTTATCCCCAAGCGGCGTGCCGGTGGCATGGCATTCAATCACTTCGATATTGGCGGGCTGAGTGTTTGCCGTACTATAGGCGCGCTCGAAGGCTTGCACTTGGCCCTTGCTGTTAGGGCTTAATACAAACTGGCCTTTACCGTCGTTCGACAAACCAATGCCGCTGACGACGGCATAGATGTTATCGCCATCGCGCTCGGCATCTTCTAAGCGTTTTAAAACTAAAACCCCAGCGCCTTCTCCGGCGAATAAGCCCTTGCTGTTACTATCAAAGGGCGCCGAAATACCATGATCTGGATAGGCGTGAAAAATCGAGAATCCCATGTTGATAAAGAAGGGATCAGCGCCCGATACTGCGCCCGCAAGCATCATATCGGCCTTGCCTGTGGTCAGGTAATCGCAGGCGAGTTTAAGTGCGTAAACCGAGCTAGCGCAGGCGGCGTCCAGACTTAACTGAGTACCACCTAAACCGAGTGCATCGCTGACCAGCTTTGAGGCTGTGTGGGCAACGGCGCCATTGGCGACGTTTAATACTTGCTCGACGTTTAACGCTTCTCCAGCGTGAGCTTGGTTAAAATCAGCCAGTTGAAAAGCACTTTGGTTAAGTTTGTTTTGCAGCGCCTTTTCAACGGTTTGATGATACAGAGGCAAAAATAATTCGTTGGAGCGGGCGGTGGGGAACGACAAGGTTCCCATCACGATACCTGTGCGCGCCAGTACGGCATCGCTTGGAGCAATCCCTGCGTCTTGGAGGGCTTTGCGACTGCAATCGAGTGCCCATAAAAAGCTTTCATCTAAACCGTCAAAGGCAGACTCAGGCAGTTGATAACCCTTGGCATCAAACTGGAAGTGTTGGATGTAGCCGCCTTTATCACAGTAAAAACGGTCAGACTGACCCTGCACACCTTGGTAATCGGCGGGATTAGCATTGAGCTTTTCGCGGCTAATTTGGGTGCGTGAGTCTTTTTTATCCAACAGATTTTGCCAGAAGGTTTGTGGATTATCGGCGTCAGGATACTGAGTCGCGAGACCGACAATCGCAATTTTTGACGCACTTTTTGATGCGCGGTTTGACGCAATGGTAGGCACGGTAGTTTTATCAATAGTAGGGGAATGCTGAGAACTCACTGGGGTTCTCCTTCTGGTGATACTTCTGATGATAAAGGGGTTTTGTTAGCACTTAATGACTGAATGAGCGGCGTGAGCGAAAGCGGTACTCTGTGGCTTATTAGCTGAGCTAAACACTTGAGTAAGTTGGTGATCGCGTCAGCACCCTTGGCATTGCAAGCAATGGCGGCTGTCGCCGCGTTCGCAGTGCTTTGGCTTGCGTGGGCGAGGCTAATTTTATCTATGAGTGTGCTGGTTTGCCTATCGGCGCCCACTTCGACAAACAGCCTTGCGCCTTGCTCAGTGGCATTTTGAATGAGCGCACTAAAGTCGAGTGGCGAACAAAAGGTATCGGCAATCGCGCGGCCAATGCTGTGGCTATCCACGATTACTGGCGCAGTTTGCGCTGCGCTGATAAAGCGAATCGGCGAATCTTGCGCCGCCGCTTTCAGTGCCTCAGGTTTTAGTGCTTGAGTATAGAAATCTTGTACTTGCCCGTGGACTAACATGGCTGGCGCGGTATGCATTGCCGTGACGCGATTGGCGGCAATCCCGCGCTTACCTAACTTGGCAAGCAGGGCTTTACAGCTTGTTTCGCAGCCTGCAATGACGCAAGTATCACCTTGGGTGATGGCTAAGTAGGCGCGAGGAAACTCTGGCAATAATGCCTTGATTTCATGGCTATCAGCGCGCACCACAAAGCTGTTCCACACTATGGCTTCATCATCCGCAAGCTGCCATGCTCGGCGCACAGCAGTTAGCTCACCAGAAATCGCATGGTTGAAAATATCGCTATTTTCAGTGGCGTTAATCATAGCGTGCGGTGTTTGCCACACATCTAGGCTGGCCCACATGGCTGCTTCGCCCATTGAGTAACCGAGCGCCATTTTAGGCTTAATATTAAAGACTTGGGTCAACAGTTTAGTGAATAGATAACTGGCCCCCACGCCACTAATCGCTTGCTGACTTAGGTTCATGCCAGCCGCGGTTTTAACATCTGCCGCATAAATCTGCGGTGATTGCAGCATGGCGCTTAAATCGCCTTCACGTTCTAACTGGTGATACAGCGCGGGGAAATATTCATGCAAGTTATTGAACATATTGGCGTAAACCGTGCCAACGCCGGGATACACGAAAGTCAGTCCTGCATCCCCTAGCGGCTTAGCGGTAAAGCAGCTGCCTGCTGGGGTCTTAAAGGATTGACCATGATGACGCACTGCATCATTTTCAAGCGCCGTAAGCATGGCTTTGGCTTCAAGTTTGAGATCATCACTTGATGCCGCCATTAAGACTAATGCCAGTGGGGCGTTGGCATCGTAGCGTTCAAACCAGAATGCGAGTTGATGTAATGTAAATGACGTGTCTGGTGCGCCAATGTCTAGTGAACTAAGCAACTGAAACAGTTTTGCTTTTAGCTCATTAATACTGTCACTACTTATCGGAATAAACAGCCGGTTTTCATCAACAAGGGCTTTGGGCGCGGCAAGTTGTGTGCCTTGGGTCAGCACTAGGCTTTGGTTTAGATTTCGAGACTCATCCGCTTGATGTGACGTCTTTGCTACAAGATTTAGACACAACACCCGCGCTTGATGTTGGTCGCTAAACCAATAGCCAGTTTGATGATTGGTGTCGTTTGTCTGTTTTATACCAGTAGTGCCTTTAAGCGGCGCTTGTGTTCGCGCGGCGAGTGCGGTTACACCTTGGCGCAGCGCAACAAATGCCTCGTTGAGAGTGTTGGCGACAGTCTGATGTTGAACGGTTTGAGCTGGGCTGCGCTTTGCCGCTGCTAACGCTGCATTTGCAACTGCCGCTGCATTAGCAACAGTCGCCGCATTTTCAACATCTGTTGTCTCATTGCCAGCGGCAAAGCCAGCAATAAATGCGTGTGCGTGAAGGCGCAGTTTGGCGGCGCGTAAACCATCGAGCAAATACAGAGACTGAGCCAAAGGCTGGGACAGATTGCCATCATTGAATTTAAGTTCAACCAGCTTGCCTTGCTCAATGGCTGTTGTTGCTTGGCCTAACAAGGCAGTGAGCGAGCTTTGCTCATGCACTGACGATTGGTTGGCATTTGCAGCGCAAATCTGAACTCTTTCACGTTCAGTAAACGTCCCTAATACTTGGGCTGAGTGAGAGTCAAGGTTGACGGCATCGCCAAGCAACACTGCAATACGCAGTGGCTTGGCGCTTTTGTCAGCTATCGACGTTTCAGCTTGGCCGTTATGGGTCGTTGCTAAAGGGGGGGCTAAGTTCACTCGACTTTCGCCTCCACGCTTTCAATGCTTTTATTAGCAACTTTATTGGCAACTTTATTCGCTAAAAACGCACCGTTAAGATTTTTGCTAATCGTGACTTTGGCGTTGTTCATCTCGCAGCTCAAGCGGCCATCTTGATGATACAGCGCAATATTGGCTTCAAGGGCACGGCCAGAGTGTTTTACCACCTCGAGCACTAGATACCCTGTATCGCCAAAGGCAAACGGCGCATGGGAGATAAACTCACCAATGCTTGATGGCAAACTCGCCGCGCCATATTTGAGTCTTGCCCATACCAGCATCGCCTGCAGCAACAAATCTTCTGCAAAAGCTTGTGAGCCTTTAGGGGCCCGATTGGGCACAAAACTCCCGCAGTCCGCTAACGCAACATGGGGAAGACTCACCTTGGCGACTAAGCTCGCATCGTCAAACTTCACCACAGACTCAATACCTTGCAGTCTTGGGCCGTGGAAAAGCGTGCCGTCGCTGTAAAGGCTGCTTGCGGTTGTGATGGCAGAAAGTCCTGCCAAGCTATGCGCGTCAAAGGCAGTTGCTTTGCTATTAGTGGCTAAGTTATCACTAGGCGCATCATCAATCACTAAGATGGCTTGATATTGCGGACGACCTTCAAAGCTGATTAAGGCACTGAATTGTCCACTCAAGTACTCGTCTGTGTCTTTCGCGGCTTTATCCGTTAACGCAATCGGTGCAAGCTCAAGTTCTAGCGTGATGGGGGCTGCACTTTCTAACGCTCCATTTTGTAACACAGCAGTGTCGAAAATAATGCCCTTCAACAGCTTGTAGCTTTGCACTTTGACAGGCTGCTTGAGCACATCAAAGGCGGCCTCACGCATCCACTGAATCGCGCACACAGTCGGTAATACGGGATTACCGTTAATGCAGTGATCTTCAATAAAGATCATTGCCTTAGGGTCCAGTGTGCGCTGCAGTTTTACAGCGCTTATATTTACTGCGCTTGGATTTAAAGCGTTAAGCAAAGCATGCGGATCCGACGAGTCAGTGGTCAGATCCGCTTCAGGCTTTTTTAGATTGCTACCTTCAGTTGCTTGCTCGTCACTTGGAACTGTGCCTTGCATATCAGTACCGACCAGCAATTGTGCGCCTGTGTTGCTCAGTAATTTGCTCGTAAATAACTCAGCACCTGCCTTTAACGGGATAACATAAACACCGCGATCCATAAACATCTTTTTCAGCGCAGGATTCACCATGCCGCCATCCCACGGACCCCAATCAAAGCTCATCACTTTAGCATTTGGCAGTTGCTGCGCCAGTTGCAGTGCGGCTTTGTTGAGTATGTCGTTGGACATAGCGTAATCGCTTTGGCCGGTATTGCCGTAAAAACCCGCCGCCGAAGAGAACAGGGCGATCAGTTTTAATTTATCTAAATCCAGTGCGGCAAGCAGATTGCTAATGCCTGTGACCTTAGTGCCATACACCCGTGCTAATTCATCTAAGGTCTTGTCTTGAATGTGTTTATCGGCGAGTACGCCCGCACCATGGATGATGCCGGTAATAGGTGATAACTCGGTAATCGGCACTATCGTGCTGGCGATCGCGTCAGGATTGTTAACATCGAGGCTTAAGTACTCAGCGCTGGCACCTACAGCGGAAAAGGCTTCTAGTGCGGCTGCAATTTCTAGGCTGCTTTGAACTGGCCATACTAAGGCATCCACTTGTTTTGGGGTGGGTTTCTCGCCCAAGCTTTGAATGTGGGCAATGGCAGCGGCTTTAAGTTCACTGTTATTTTTACCCTGCGCCCAAGCGGGAATGGCTTGTTGGCTGCTTCTGCCTGCAAGGATAAAGTGCGCCTTGCTGCGTTTGGCTAAACTTAGCGCACATTCAAAGGTCACGCCTTTTGCGCCGCCAGTGACTAGAATTTTATCTGCACTGGTCAAGTTAGCTGCGCCGTGGCGGGTATCTGCCTTGCCTGCAACTAAGGTCATGCGTGCCAGCGCTTCAGTTGCGCCGGCTTCACTCACACCGACTTCTAATAGCTTATCGGTTGCAAATAACTCAGCGATGACTGCATTGGCCAGTTGTTTGGCATCAAGTGCTGGCGCGATATCTAAGGCGCGGCAATGCACGCTCGGCCACTCGTGGCTCAAGGTTTTAGTCAGACCTGCCAATGCCGCTTGGTTTAACTCGCTGCGGGCAATTTGGCTGTGGTTAAGATAACCAAAACCACCGTCGATACGACTGACGCTGATAAAGCTGCTGCTAGTATTTGCCGTTGCTGCTGTTGTTAAAAGCGGTTGTAAGTGCTTGGCGAACAAGAACGCTTGCTCGACCGACGCTTTGGCGGCACTGGACAACACTAAACCTTTCGCATCGGCTGAGGTTTTATGTTGTGGTTGCAGATGAATAAAGCCTGCAACCTGACCTAAGCTTTTGATCTCATTAATTACTGCGCTGATACTGGCATCGTCAATCGCCGCCAATGTGAAGCTGGCAATGTGGCTATTGAGCGGTGATGCACTGGCTACAAGGCTTTCTGGCGAGCGCACAACCGTAACCGTTAGACCTTGAGCATGCAATTTCTCGGCAAGTACGCCAGCATTGTGACCATCATCGATAATGATAATGCAGGCATCTTTAGCAAAAACGCGTGTTTGAGCTTGTTGCGCTGATTGCTTTGACGATTGCTTTGACGATTGCTGTGGCGATAGTTGCGTTAGCTCAGCCGCCGCTGGCAACTTTTTTAGCACTACCTCACTATGTGGGGGCAAATCGATAGCAGGTTCAGCCGCGACAGCGCTAACTGGCGCTACATTCTGGCTTACCGCGTTTTGGCCTAGTTTACTTTGCATATAGCTAACGATTTCACCTAAGGTGCGACACTCGGCCAGATCTTCAGGATTCAGCTCAGGTAAGCCTGGTAGCTCGTCTTGTACTGTGCCTAAGATTTCAACGCGCTTGATGGAATCGATACCTAAATCGGCTTCCATATCCATGCTGAGTTCCAGCATTTCAGTGGGGTAGCCTGTCTTGTCGGCCACCACTGACATCATGGTTTGTTGGACTTTTTCAGCGCTTAAACCGTTATTCGCTGGAACTTGTGCTGGCGTTGCTTCAACGTTTGCCGCTGGTGCAACTGCTACCGCGCTAACTACTGGCAATTTGCTGTTCATGTAGTCAACGATTTCGCCTAAGGTGCGACACTCGGCCAGATCTTCAGGATTCAGCTCAGGTAAGCCCGGTAGCTCATCTTGCACTGTGCCTAAGATTTCAACGCGCTTGATAGAATCGATACCTAGATCGGCTTCCATATCCATGCTGAGTTCCAGCATTTCAGTGGGGTAGCCTGTCTTGTCGGCCACCACTGCCATCATAGTTTGTTGAACAAGTGCAGCACTTAAGCCGTTATTTACTGTCGCGGTAATAGTGACTTGCGCTGCTGTTGTAGCTGAAACCGAGCCAACCGCAGATAGTTTGCTGTTCCCTATTTCTTTCGAAAAGAGTTCAACGATTTCACCCAAGGTGCGGCACTCGGCCAAATCTTCTGGGCTGAGCTCAGGTAAACCCGGCAGCTCGTCTTGCACTGTGCCTAAGATTTCAACGCGCTTAATTGAATCGATACCTAGGTCGGCTTCCATATCCATGCTGAGTTCGAGCATTTCAGTCGGATATCCAGTCTTGTCAGCCACCACAGCCATCATGGTTTGTTGCACTAAGGCAGCGCTTAAACCGTTATTCGCTGGAACTTGTGCAGGCGTTGCTTCAACGTTTGCCGGTGGTGCAACTGCTTCCACGCTAACTACTGGCAATTTGCTGTTCATGTAGTCAACGATTTCACCTAAGGTGCGACACTCGGCCAGATCTTCTGGGCTGAGTTCAGGTAAGCCCGGCAGTTCGTCTTGTACTGTGCCTAAGATTTCAACGCGCTTAATAGAATCGATACCTAAATCGGCTTCCATATCCATGCTGAGTTCCAGCATTTCAGTGGGATAGCCTGTCTTGTCAGCCACCACAGCCATCATGGTTTGTTGCACTAACGCAGCGCTTAAACCGTTGGCGGCAGGAGCTGTTGGCGCTGTTGTAGAAACTACAACTTGGCCAGCCGCAGGCAGTTTGCTGTTCATGTAGTCAACGATTTCACCTAAGGTACGACACTCGGCCAGATCTTCTGGGCTGAGCTCTGGTAAACCCGGCAGTTCGTCTTGCACTGTGCCTAAAATTTCAACGCGCTTAATCGAATCGATACCTAAATCGGCTTCCATATCCATGCCAAGTTCCAGCATTTCAGTGGGGTAGCCTGTCTTGTCGGCCACCACTGTCATCATGGTCTGTTGCACTAACGCGGCGCTTAAACCGCTTGTTGCTGGTGTCGCAGATGTCACTTCTGGCATCACTACAGCAGGCATGACTAATGCAGGAGCTGCTGGCGCAACTTGTACTGTCGCAGCAGGCGCATGAGCAACGGGAGCGGTTTGCACAACAGGTGCAACGGGTGTGTTAATTACTGGTCTCGTCGCAACTGTCGATGCAGCAACAGGTGCAGGAGCCGGCGCAGTTGCTCGTGGCTGACTTGCAACCGCTGGGGTAAAGTTAATCGGCGCATTGTTTAGCATCGCCAAGGCCGCTTGGCTGCTACTGCTTTGCAGTTGCATAAATTCGGCGTGGCTTTGCAGGGTTTGCGCTTGATGCTGGTGGAACATTTCCATCGAGCGTTGCAGGCTTTCTGGGATTGTAATGCCTTGGCTTGCCATCTTGGCTTGTTCTGTCATCAGTGTCGTGAAAGTATCGCCATATTGCTGCGGGATAGCTAAAAACTGTTGATGTAACTGCGCCGCTTGAGATTGTGCGCTGAAAAATGCCGTTAACGCATCGCCGCTGACGTTAGGTGTGCTTGGGTTTAACTGCGCCGTCGCTTGCTGCTGATTGCTTAAGCCTTGCGCAACGCTTGGGGATGTTTGTTTCATTTCAACAGCTGCCACTTGATTCGCTTCCACTTCTATTATTTTCTCAACAACTTTTTCGACGATGACTTCTTTCTCAACAATTTTTTCGACTTCTTTTTCGACAACCGTTTCAACGATGCGATCCACATATTGCACTTGGCTAGTCACGCTGCCTGTGGCGAGGGATTTGGCCATCTTAGCTTTGGTCGCAGCACTAATATGGTTAGTGGCGGTGAGTTTGATGTTCATTGCTGATGGCGCTTCACGTTCGGCAATCTCTTGTGACGTGACGGCTTGATAGGGATCAACCTCAGTTAATGCCACACCGGCTACCGCGAGTTGCACAGCAGCTAAGCGTAATTGACTGTCACTGTCGCCCTTAGGATTCGGGTTCATGCTGACAAGGCAAAGCTCATTTAAGTGTTCGCCTAAGGTATTTTCAACTAACTTTTGCAATATGTTCTTAGGGCCAAACTCAACAAACACACGGGCGCCAGCGTCATACATGGCCTGCAGTTGTTCGCTAAAGCGAACCGATTGCAGCATGTGTTGTTTGAATTCTGCTTTAATCGCTTTGCCATCGGTTGGGTGTAATTGACCCGTTCCGTTGGCATAAAGTGCGACAGAAGGTGCGCTGAATTTAACTTTATCAATGGCTTTGGCAAATGGCTTTTGTGCGTGTCCAACCAATGGGGTATGGAACGCGCCAGAGACAGGCAGGGCAATCGCTTTAAAGCCCAGTTCGCTAATGGCATTAGCGGCCAGCTGAGTTTGATCTGTGCCACCTGCGATGACTAATTGCGTCGGCGCGTTGTAGTTGGCAATTTTAACGCCATCAAACTGGGCTAAACAGCTATTGAGCGCATCGATATCATTCTTTTGCTTAAGAATGATGGCGAACATTGTCCCTAAGTCAGTTTGAGTCCCAGTGTCTGCGGCTTTACTCGCGGTATCGCTCGGCACTTGCGCCATGGCATGTCCGCGGGCGAAGGCCAGTTCGACGTAATCTTCATTGGAAATCACGCCTGCCGCGCAAAGGGCTGACAGTTCACCAAAGCTGTGACCTGCCACCATATCGGGGGCAAAACCCGCTTGAGTTAATAGCGAATATTGCGCCATTGAAATTGCGCCAATGGCGCTTTGGGCGAACAGGGTATTGGTCAGCGCCGCTTCTTGGGCTTTCACCGCATCGGCATCGAATGCCGGAATAGGGTAAAGGATGTTGGATAACGGTGTTTGGCCGTGGTGAGCAAATACTTTATCGCTGGCCATCACTTGTTGGCGCATTTCTGGGAAATGGCAGGCGAGTTCGCGACCCATGTTCAGGTACTGTGAACCTTGACCAGCAAACAGGGCGGCTACTTTCTTTGATTCATTCTGAGCCACTAAGGCATGAGAGCGGTAGCTGATACCAGAAGGTAATTGCCACGCCTCGCTTGCATTGCTTTCTAGGAGCCCGCTTTCTAAATGCGCAATCGATTGATTTAACTGAGCTTGCAGCTGTGCGATATCCTTAGCCACAAAACCTAAACGGGCATCTGTGCTTGCCAGTGTGCGTAGTGGATATTGCTGAGCGATAGCGTTCAGACTCGCAGCGCTGCTGTTATTCGCGTTCGTGTTCACACTTTGGCTCAGCGCAGCTTTTAACTCGCTAAGCAGCGCGGCTTTATTGGCGGCGGCAAACAATAGTGTCTGCGGCACACTGCGCTGACGATATTGCTCGTCACGGCTATGCTCAGGTTTGTATTCTTCTAATACAAGATGGAAGTTGGTGCCGCCAAAACCAAAGGAGCTGACGCCAGCACGGCGCGGCGTTGCATCGGCGCGTTGGAACCATGGGCGAGTTTCGGTATTTAAATAGAATGGCGAGCTTTCGATATTCAGTTTTGGATTGGGCTGACTGACGTTAATGGTCGCAGGCAATACCTTGTGATGCAGTGCTAGCGCGGCTTTGATCACCCCGGCTGTACCCGCAGTTGATTTAGTGTGGCCCACTTGGGATTTCACTGAACCTAACGCGATATGCTGATTGGTGTCGTTGCCTTGGGCAAATACCGATTTTAAACCATTAAATTCGGCCACATCACCAGCGGCTGTGCCAGTGCCGTGTGCTTCAACTAAGCCAATGCTGTGCGGTGCAAAACCCGCGTCGTCGTAAGCGCGCTCCAATGCTTTAGCTTGGCCCTCAGGGCGCGGCGCATAAATACTCTTAAACTTACCGTCCGATGAGGCGCCAACACCTTTGATGACGGCATAAATTCGGTCGCCATCGCGCTCGGCATCTTCAAGGCGCTTAAGCGCTACCATGCCGATACCTTCGCCGATCATCATGCCTTTTGAATCGATATCAAAGGGTTGAATGGTTTCGTTAGTGGTGAAGGCTGGCGTTTTTGAGAAGCTCATGTACATGGACGGCGAGTTGTCGGTACAGACGCCGCCGGTGATCATCATGTCGCTGCGACCTTCGGTCAGTTCAGTCAACGCCATACGCATAGCGGCAAGTGAGCCCGCGCAGGCAGCATCGACCACACAGTTCATGCCGCCAAAATCAAAACGGTTGGCGATACGGCCTGCAATCACGTTGCCTAAGGACCCTGGGAAAGAGTTTTCTTCCCAGTGGATATATTGGTCTTGGAACTTTTTGATCAGCATTTCGCTGTCTTCATCGCTCAGGCCGCTGCTTTTGAATACTTTTTTCAATACTGGATATTGCAGGCGCGAGTTCAAGCTCTGACTGATTTTTTGACCACCGCCCACGCCTAGCGTGATGCCGATACGATCGCGATCATAATCGGTGGGCAGATTGGCATCGGCGAGCACTTCTTTGGCGACAATCAGCGACAGCAGTTGCGAGGTATCTGTTAGCTCAAGAATATTGGGCGGCAGACCAAATTCCATTGGGTTGAAGTCGACTTCAGGCAAAAAACCACCGCGTTTACAGTAGCTTTTATCGGCTTTGCTTTTGTCTGCATCGTAGTAATCTTCGGCGCGCCAATGGGTGTCTGGGATGTCAGTAATGGCATCGATTTTTTCGCTGATCAAATCCCAAAATTTATTTAAATAACGCGAGTTGGCGAAGATACTGGCCATGCCGACGATGGCAACGGGCATATCTTTCAAACGTTTGTTGAGTCGTTTATCTTTTTTTGACTCAGTCGCAGAATTAGGTACAGAAGGGGTATGGCTCATAAAGAGTCTCCACGGGTCGACCTGGATACGGTGACCTTGTTTTGGGGTTCAGCCGCGTTTGTCTTTGGCGTGCCATGGGCACCGGGAAAACGGGCTAAGAAGGTGTGATAGTTGCGAACGAGCAACTTTCGTAAATGAAACGGCCCATGTCGGAGGACATAGGCGATATATCTATTGGTCGCTTGAGTATTGCTGTCTTGATAAATATCGAGGTAAATCCAATCACTTGCCGTATCTATGCCTAATAGCACTGAGCTTGGAGCTTGCTCTGTAAGCTGCGGCGGTATGGTGAGTGATACCACTTGCACCACAGTATTGCCGTCGGTACTCGGCAATGCGAGGGCTTTGGCCAAGGTTTCGGGGTTGACCGTATAGGTTTGGATATCGCTGCCTTGAGTCACAGGTAATTGATTAAAATAGCGTTCGGGTACTTGTGGTGCTTCAAACTCATCGAGCCGCGATATGCCGTAGCGCTTTAAGCAACGGGCAAGGCCGGAGCGCGACACATTGGGATTAATGTAGGTTTGGGTGACGTGGAGCAATCTATCTAAGGTGAGTCTGAGTTGGTAACGTAATCCCACCACCACGTATTCTTCCATCGGCGTGAGCGTCGTGTTGAGATGGTGGGGCGTGTTCGAACTGTTGCTGATGGACTCACGCTTACGCCATTTACGTACCGTTGCCTCGGTGATATTCAAAATTTTGGCAAGCTGACTCACACTCAAATCAGACTGCTGGATAAAGAGTCGCATTTCAGGCGTAGTGGTGGCGTTGCGATGCCGAGGTGTGCTGTCTTTTTTCGCCGCTTGAGTCGTGCTCTTAGGGGCGTAAGACGGCGCTTTAGATTGAGAGTCGTGAGCTGCCATTAATAATAATTATCATCCGACATAATCTATTGGGACTGATAAGCGATAGTAGCTGAGTCACGACTGACATTGAGGACTCATGTCGCGACACCCATAGTAAAACCTGTGCTTATCATCTGTGTCACTTAATGAGGATGCAGATTACCTGAGGTTTCGGGTCGATACAATCATCTGGGACTGGAATTTATTGGCTTTTGTTGAGTAAAGGTATTTTCTGTGCGTTATGTTGGGTTTTCGCTGGCCGCATGGGCTTTTTAATACTTTGATAGTGGAAGAGTTAAATTTTTAGCGGCGATAAAGGCCGCTTTTTTGAGTTAGCGGGGTAAAATAGCCCAATATTGACTTAAGCCTCCTCTGTGATGAGTGAAACTGTGCGGCTGAAACGGCTAACTTGAGCGACCGTTTGTGTGGCTGATAGCGTTGAAAACGAGCTAAAGATGGGCTAGGAGTTGCACTAAATATTGCGTTGTAGATTTCGCCACTTATTTTGCTACTGATTTTTTGCTGGCATTGGCTCTAAGGCGTGATATAGCACTGCTCCGACTATATAAGATGGCTAATGAGTCAGATAGTAGTCAGCCAAGATAATAGTGACCCCAGACAACAGTGAACCCAAATAAATGAACTCACATAAATGAATCCTGAACAGAATGCCGCTAAGTGCTCTCCTGAAAGCCAGCCAATGATAACTCATCAGCCACAGAGCTTTGTACAGCTAGGCTCTCGAATGACCGACTCTCTAGCATCTAGCAAAAACGGCGTGAATGTGGATCTATTTTTTATTCCACTGAGCGATATTTCATTGCCGCAAATATCACTCGCCGAGTCTTGGTTAAGTGAGGATGAACTGGCAAAGGTTGCGCGTTATCGCGATCCCAAGGCGCAAATGAAGGGATTACAGGTCAGGGCAGCGTTGCGGGCCGTGTTATCTCACTATGCAGATTTATCGCCACAGGAGTGGTGTTTCGAATATGGCGCTAGGGGTAAACCGAGCTTAACGACGGCATTACGGCAGCAAACTGGGCTTGAGTTTAACCTAAGCCATAGCGGCGATTGGTTATTGATTGGTGTGGCTCAGTTTCATGGCGTTGAGTCTGGTTTATTTGGGGTCGATATTGAAAGATCGCGGCCGAAGACGGATATCTATCCAATCCTAAATCATTATTTTTCTCCCCAAGAAACGTCAGCCTTGCTCGCTCTCGCCGATGAAGCGGGTCAGCGGCAGCGCTTTTTCGATTTATGGGCGCTAAAGGAGTCCTATATCAAGGCGACAGGTCTCGGCTTAGCGCAGTCGCTTAAATCCTTCGCCTTTGAGCTAAAGCCGTTTGAGCAATTGGCGGCAGAATCGCTTGAGTTATCATGCCAAGATGCCGGATTGAGGCAAGCCTGCAGCGTAGCTTCAATGCTTAATGTTTATCCACATATTCCATTACAAGTCCCGCTACAAATTCCAATACACACACTGGATTTAGCAGACCCTATGCATTGGCAGGCACATTTTGGTCGTTTGACCGAGGAGTATCGCTTTGCCATTAGCCTAGCGCATGCCGGTAACGCCAGTATTCCTTTAACGTTAACCGCACAGCTGAGCAGTATAGAGTACTTACTTGTTGCTGATTAACGACGAAAGTGCGTGTTTTTTTCACGCCAGTAAACTCAGATAAACCGCTGAAGTTCGCGATCGCATTTAGCCATGGTTCTTTCTCCGTCTTATCTTACTATCAACTTTTATTCATCTTCGGTTAAACATTGCTGGGTATAGTCACACCGATAATATTTTGAATTTGAATGGATTAAATGAGGTTTAGTAATGAAACGGATTAAGTGCATGTTACCGGCTACTATGCTGGTGATGTTATCTGGTTGTGGTTATTTTGGTGGCGATGAAAAGCAACAATTAGAGCAGGCTTGGTTAGCCCAAGATCCACAATTGCAGCAAGTGGTTGAGCAAATTCGTGCTAATGGCTTAGATGTTGTGGCCCAAAGCGCAGCGGCGGGCACAGTTTCGGCCTGCGTGGCTGAAAAACTGAGCCAAGATCCGCTTGGCAAGTTAGTGAATGTTGAAGGCTCGCTGGTGGAGTCGGCCAAGGTGGCAGAATTGCTGGGTGACTTACAGAAAGTGATGGAACAAGACATCAGTTTTGATCAGGTCGCGAGCTTGCTGCAAAAAGGCGCCGATGCGGCGGCCTATGCTAAAAGTCTCATCGAGCAACAAGGTTTAGATCAAGCCTTACAAAGCCTTAAGCAAATGGCGACCGCGAGCGAGCAATTTGCCCAGCAAGATTTAGGCGCACATTTCCAGCAATTATTACTTGAGTGTAAAACTGTAGCGCCAACTCCAACGCCAGCCCCTGCGAACTAATTCTACTTTCTGAACTCACAACATCATCCTGAATCTGCTTGGCATGATGCCAATCCCCCAGTGTTAGAGGCGTTCAAGGTGAATATACGTTAGTCCGTTTTCCCATAAAAAAAGCCCTGAAGCTTCAGGGCGTTGATGTCATTATTTCGCGCTAGGTAGCGGGACGATTTCAAAGTTTTCATCAAATTTTACTAAGGTCGACGCTATTTTACTGAAGGCCGCTTTATCGCCCTCGAGTTTGGCCGTGCCGTTGGCAAGTAAGTCTTTGAGGGTCACTTTGCCGAGTAAAATCCCGGTAATGTAGCGCTTATCAATATAAAGATTGGTGTCGGCCTCCATTGGTTTATCAACCTTAATATTGCTTAAGTTACCGTTGCTTAGCTCGACGTAGAGTGTGTCTTTGGTATCGGGGTTAATCACATTAAGCCTGATCAGTCCAAGTTCTGCGGCCTTGATGCTATCGACTTTTACGGCTAGGAAGTCAAACAGAGTCGAGATCTCCATTTCACCTAAAATATCTGCCGATGCCGATTTGGGCGCGCCGGGTTGGATCCCTACGCGTAACTCTTGGGCGCCGGTAAGATAAATGTTACGCCAGCCTGCGCCTTCGGCTTGGTAGCCCAGTTGCTCATAGGTATCGGCAAGTAATTGTCTGGCCTTTTCGTTATCGGGTTCTGCCATGATCACTTTATTCAGTGCCGTCGCCACGAAACGGTATTCACCTTGGGCATAGTCGGCTTTGGCATGTTTAACCACGGCTTTAGCACCGCCCATATACTCGACAAATTTCTTCGCTTCATCTTTAGTCGGTAGCGGGTTTAAGTTGGCTGGATTCATATCGAAATAGCCTAAATACATGTTGTACACGGCTTTCGCATTATGGCTGTAGGTGCCATGGTAACCATTGGTATACCAAGTATCGCGCACCGCCTTAGGGATTGTGGTTTGAATAGCATCGCCAATATCTTGAATACCCACGCCATTATTGGCTAGACGCAGGGTTTGATTATGCACTAGGCCATAGTTATCCCTTTGCATTCTGAGGTAAGCATTCACATCCGCATTGCCAAAGACGGGCGCCGAGTGGGCCTCAAAAAGTACCTGCGCATCATCGCCAAAGCGTGTCAGCAATGCATTGATATCCTTTGACCATTTGATGGCGTCACGGACTTTTGCACCGCGCAAGGTGTAAATGTTGTGCATGCCATGGTAGGTGAGTTCACCCGTCCACAGGGCTTTCATTGAGGGAATGTAGGTGGCCATTTCCGAGGCGGCTTCTGTGCCTGAGGCATCCATAAACACCATGTCGACACCATCAATGGTGAGTGTTTCCCACTTATTTTTGCCGTTTAAGGTGACATCGGGTTTAACGTAGGTCACTTCGCCTTTGGATAACCCCTTGGCGAGTGCGGCATCGACAATGCCTTGATCGTTTCGTTCTAACGTTGCGCCGTATTGATAGGCGGCGCGGCGGCTCATGGCATTACCGGCGAGAACGTTTTCGTCGACAATTTCTTTGGTAATGTTATTTGAACCATAGACTTTGACCTTAGGGTACATGTCTTTGATTGCACGGGAACCGCCAAAATGGTCCGCATGACTGTGGGAATAAATCATCGCCACCACAGGTAAGTCATTACCCTCAGGCAAGTTTTTTAGCGCAAACTCTAGGGATAACTTTGCCGCTTCTTTGGTGAGCAGCACGTCATAAAGGATCCACCCCGTTTTACCGCGGATAAGCGTTAAGTTCGACAAGTCAGTGCCGCGAACTTGATAAATGCCATCTGTGACCTTGTATAAGCCGTTAGACACCATATTCAACTGAGCTTGGCGATAGAGTGAGGGATTGACTGTGTCTGGGGTTTTGTCGCCGATAAAGCTGAATTCGGTGCGTAAAATGGAGGCAGTTGGTTCATCGAGTTCGGCGATGAGATTCTTAGAAAACTCTTCAAAGGCTTTTTTATCGGTGTAATTTAGAGTGGCTGCTGTGGCCTTGTTGACCTCAGCGGTTTGCTGGGTCGCAGGCTTTCCCTGATAGTGCAGACTGATATGTTCATGCTCGTGTTCTGCCGCCGAAGCGCTGAGGGAGAACGTTGCGATAATACTCAATGTCATCAAAGATTTTTGCATAATTTTACCTACAGATAGGAGAGATTGTGTCGTTGATGGTTTGAGTATAGACAGCTTGTGTATTTAGATAACTCGCGTTAGCTTGGGTTGTAATATTCATATTGTGAATGAGTGGTTTCCTTTATGCCGACACAAAAGCCGTTAGATTTAAACTTATTGCGGGTGTTTATGGTGGTTTACCGTACTCGTTCATTCACGCAAGCGGCTGAAGAGTTGGACTTAACTCAGTCTTCAGTCAGTAACGCGATCAGTCGATTCAGGGTATGGGTCGGGGAGTCACTGTTCAATCGGGTTGGGCGGGGAATTGAACCGACGGCGGTGGCGCGGGAAATGTACCGTAAGTTTGAGCAGCCAATGGCAGATATCGAAACTGTATTGCTGGGGTTTGAGCATTTTGATCCAAAGTGCAGTCAGCGACGCTTCTATGTATATGCCAATGAGTCGGTTATCGAAGCACTGCAAACCGGTGTGCAGGCGTTATTACAGGATGCGGATATTGAAGTGATTTTCCGGGAATCACCGCCACAGGAGGCTGATTTATATCGCGATATCTTGCTTGAGCGAGTCGCTGTGGCGATAGACATTAAACCCGCGCAGCAAAGTTTGCTCTCGAGCAAATTACTCTTCACCGAAACCTTAGTGTGTATCGTCAGTCGGCAACATCCTCGGATTCAAGGCGCCATTACCCATGAGCAGTATTTTGAGGAGAAACACGTCTTTTTGAATATGCGGCGTTTTAATCTTACTGCGGGGGATTTGTTTACCGAAGGCGTCTTGCCTAGACGCAAGATGTATAGTGAGCAGTCATCTTTATTGAGTATGTTTGCTACCGTAGGCAAAAGTGAGGCGATAGGCATAGCGCCTTTGCGGTACGCCAGTCAGTACGCCGAGATGTTCGGCATCCAAATTTTACCTATGCCACTGAAAACAAGACCCATTGATTTGTATATGGTGTGGAGCAGTAAATACACCCAAAACCCGAGTCATCAATGGCTACGAAGCTTATTGCTCGATGCCAGTGCGAGCACAGTCAATGAAAAAGCTCTGAATCTTGTTAGCAACTAGGGCTAGCGATTCAGAGCTTAGTTTCGGTATGTAACCTTGGTTTTTGCTCAGTTCTAAACCTTAGTTCGTAATCTGATACTCGAACGAACGTTAATTACTGCCTTGCGAGTCTGTGGCTTTCGCCAGGTTGCTCGAAGTCACTGCGATACGGGTTGATATCTAAACCGCCGCGGCGCGTATAGCGGGCGTAAACGGTCAATTTAGTGCAATGACAGAAACGCTTCAAATCGACAAAAATTCGCTCGACACATTGCTCGTGGAACTCGTTATGTTGGCGGAAAGAAATCAAATAGCGCAGCAGTTTCTCGCGATCGATTTTAGGCCCTTGATAACGGATCATCACGCTGCCCCAGTCGGGTTGCGAAGTGATCAAACAGTTGGATTTCAGCAGGTTTGAATTAAGCGTTTCCGCGACCGTTTGCTTATCGTCCGTGCTGTTTTTCAAGTAATCAGGATTAAAACTATAATCGCTGACTTCAATATCGAGATCGTCAATACACGTGCCTGGTAACTCGATAATACGCTGAATGCCAAAGCTTTTTGGTTCGATGATTTTAACGCTAATATCACCTTGAGCACATTGGCTTAAGTCTGCGACTAAGGTCTTTTGCAGTGAATCTATGCTATCGAACTTGGTTTGATTAAAGCTATTGAGATACAGTTTGAACGATTTCGACTCAATCAGGTTCAGGCTTTCATAGCTTAAATGAAATTCAGCTATGGCCACCATAGGCTTACCTTTAGCATTTAACCAAGACAGCTCATAACCCGTCCAGATATCGGCACCATGAAACGGTAACGTCCCAGTGAGTGCAATAGCATTACGGTTTAGTGAGCGTGGAACCCCTTGCAGCAGCGACGCATCATACTCGGCTTGATAGTCTGTGGCTTTACCTAAAGTCAGGCCAACAAGCGCTTGCGCATCACTATAGGGATCGTGATTCTGTGTCATCAATACTGTTTCCATGTCAAAATAGGCGCACATTATACCTGAAATTGGATTGTGCTTAAGTGTCTTGTCTGCCCGCACTCGATAAATTTTTGCAAAACTACCATCAAGCTTACCTAACGAGTTTAGGTGAACTACCGCGTTATTACCCACAGGGTGAGCCTTCTGTGTGTATTCAAGGCGAATTTCATGCTGATCTTGATCAAGCCGTTTCTTGGCAGCCGGTTAAACGCGAAGTCGAAGGCAGTTTTGCCAATGTTGAGCATGCGCTTGAGTTGACTTTATGGCCAGAAATCAATCATTTTTACGGTCAGTATTTTTCTGCACCGTTATTGTTCGACTCAGAATGGGGCACGGGTGAGTTACTGCAAGTGTGGAATGAGGATGATTTTACCTGCCTGCAGCAAAACCTGATCGGTCATCTGATGATGAAGAAAAAGCTCAAGCAGTCACCGACGTGGTTCATTGGCCTATTAGATGAGGGCGATAAAATGCTCACCATCAATAACAGTGATGGCAGCGTGTGGATTGAAATCCCTGGTGAAGTGCAATCAGCGCAATTGGCCTCGAGTTTGACTGCGTTTATCGAAGCAATATCGCCACGGATAGCACCGCCCGTTAAACATGAAGAACTGCCGATGCCTGCATTAGAACATCCTGGGATTTTTGCCAGCTTTAAACGTATGTGGCAAAACCTCTTCGGTAAACGCTAGTTGGCGGGAGCTTGACGCTATCTTGCGGCGAGCTCTCAGCCTTCTACAACGTTTAGCCAGAGTGTGAATGCTCTACCACACTGAGTTTGAGCGTGAACGCTCAACCTAAGCATGGCTTATCTTAGGTTGAGGTCTACAGCGAGATAAGATGATGTTACTGATGATCCCAAGACAGATTCGATACTATGCGGCAAGGCTCGCAGCGAAAGTGGAACATATCCAATAAAGGTTCATCGAGTTTCCAATCATGACTGCCACAACGTGGGCAAGGTCGCGCCATTTCGGAGGCCAAATCTTGGCCGCCGACGCGGTATAAGTAGTAATAGGTCGGAATTTTAGTGAGATATTCGATACGGCCGCGCAAATCCCAACCTCTGCGAAATAAATCACTGTCTGGACTCGATAATTCCTCAAGTGCGGCAAATTCTGCTTTGGTGGCCGCCGCCATTTGTAACTCGTCACAGGCTTGCCATTCGCTCTGCCAACGGATAATGCGTTTGTGATCGCCATTAAAGGTTGCTGGAAGTCGATATAAGGGAATCGGCAGTAGATTATCGCCGCTGCGCAGGGGCGAGCACATGTGTACAAAGCTGGTATACAGCAGTTGCCAGCTCGGTGTGTCGGTATTGCTGACCTCAGAATTAATGTCCTGACCGATAAACTTTTCCCGCGGCGCGAGTAGCTTAGCGTCGGTTAACTCTGCTAATGCTTTTTTGACCCAAGGGCTGTGATATTTATGCGCTAAACTGCTTTTCTCTGGCATCAGTAAACGCACTCTAAACTCACCGTCATTAAAGGCGACCGCAAATTCTCGCCCTAAGATTTGGCCATTAGCTCGATAGGCTTCAAGGAGCTGATTAATGGCTTTTTCGGCGGCAGAGATAGTGGTGTCGGCGAAGCATTCAAAACGCAGTTCAGTGACAAACATTAAGCGGTTTTTCCTTGGGATTCTAATAAGTTGATGCGTTGTTTTAGTTCAAGCAGCTCATTTTTTAATTGCATTATTTCTGCTTTTTGCTGCTCAGCATGACGTTCAAAATATGTCTGTTGTATCTGCAGGCGATCGGCAAGCAGCGCAAGCGTCAAGGTATCGTTAGTTGCAGCGGCTTCGATTGTCGGGCTGATGGCTTGTAACTCGGCTAAACGCTCGCGATCTGCCTTAGGCATAGATTTAAATTGCTGTAAGCCTTGGATCAATATAGGTAAAGGTAGGCTACTACCTAAACGGGTTTTAATTAAGGCAAGGCTCGGTACTTTACCGCAGGCTTCGAGCGAACGTGCGGCCGCTAATACTTGGTCAAGGGGACTCATAATTAGCAAAATTCCTTAATTTGTTGAATTGTTTAAACCAATTTTAAAATAATAATTAATTTTTTTCATTTAAAAACAGTGTGTTGTCTTGTGGCATTTATTTTGCTTATTGTCCAGCCGAAATACCATTTTTTAAGCTTCAATAATAATTACACAGGATGTCACATGATGAACCATAAATTGAATAACAAACTTATCGCCATCACGTTTTTAGGGCTCGCAAGCTTAGGTCTTAGCGGCTGCGTGGTCAATGTCGGTGATGGAGAATCGGGCTGGGATAGCAGCGAATCTTGGGAGAAAGTGCAGGATAAAAATCGCACTAACTTAACCAAACTGAGCTTAGGCATGCCTAAAGACCAAGTGATGATCTTAATGGGCACCGCTGATTTTAGTGAAGCCTATATTCAACAAAGTGCTCAACAAGGTGAAGCCAATAATGAAGTCTTAGTGTTGTTTTATCGTACCCAGCGTAATAATGGCGATGGAAAAACCACTAAGGATGAATGCACGCCTATCGTGCTGAGCAACAATGCCTTAGTGGGTTGGGGTGAAACGGCTTACGGTAAAATCTGAACCAACGAGTCTTATCTTTTACGTAGCTGAGTGTCTAATTGCTCAATGGGCTCAGTCCAGAGGGCATCGGCTTCTAAACCTTCAATGATAAAGCTCTTTTGGGCAGGGGTCCAAAAGAGCGCTTGGCTTAAATGGATGTGATGGTCGATATCATGGGTTGCAATAAATTGCGCTATGGCTTCATCGCTACTGTCTAAACCGAGTTGCTCGAATAAGTGGCTTAAGTCTACTGGCGTAGTATCCATCATTATTTCCTTTTCAGTATAGTGCCTTCGTTTAGAGTAAACGCCTGATTGAAAAATGCAATCTATGATTAAAATTTGCACTTTTCTGTTTCCTTGGTAAATTGATTGTTACTCATAAAAGTGTGAGCTAAGTCAAGGAATACTAATAATGGATAATGAGACCTTGGAAGACTGCCGTGCAGTCTATTTGACCGCGGAAGACTTACGCATTGCCGCTTCTATCCTCTACAACGCTTACCATGATGACCCTTTTTTTGTCGATTCACTTTTTACCTCAGATAAAGCCGCTTACGAGCAAAAACTGCGCGCCGCGATCCGCGAAGAACTCAATACGTTATGGCAACAAAAACAAGCACTCATAGGTTTGTTCGACCATGAAAGACTGGTTGGTTTAGCCTGTGTGGTAACGCAAGAAGTGCCTTTGGGAGAAGGGCGTTACTGGCATTGGCGCTTAAAAATGTTGTTAGGTACGGGCTGGCAATCAACCCAAGCTTTGATGAAAAAAGAGTCCAGTATTGTCGAACTCTTACCCAGTAAGCACTGTGGTATTTTGCAGTTTATTGCCCTTGCACCGAACGAGCAGCATAAAGGACTCGGACATAAGATAGTGCAAGCTGTGGTGAGTTGGTGTGATGAACAGCCGGATTTGGATGGTATTGGCGTGTTTGTCGCTCAGGAGAGCCATCTGCAACTGTTTACTCAGCATGGCTTTGTTTCTTTAGGCGAGCTCAATATCGGCAGTGTCCATGGCCAGTTATTATTCTATTCGGTGCAACAAGATGACTCACTCTTATAAACGGTTCGCCGATTTTTATCCTTTCTATTTATCCCAGCACCAGCACCCGACTTGCCGGCAATTGCACTTTGTTGGCAGTTGTTTAGTCTTGCTGCTGATTGGCATTGCCTTGGTTTCACAAGCCTGGTGGCTATGTTGGTTTATTCCGCTCGTTGGCTACGGTTTTGCGTGGGTGGGACACTTTGTATTTGAGAAGAATCGACCCGCGACATTTCAGTATCCCTTTTACAGTTTGATGGCAGATTGGGTGATGTTTGCTCAGATGATCCGCAGCATTTTTAAGCGTTAAAAAAGCCGCCCGAGTGAGATGCCCATACCCGTGTGAGAGATCGCTTACAAACGCTGTAGGACATAATGTTTTCTTTTTGATTGTTTTTTGTTCTCCTCGGTTTAATTTTCAATTAAATCATTAGTTTGTGTTTATCTTTCTCCTGTTCGGTCGTAATTTCTTTTGTAGTCCGTTCTTTGAGCCGAACAAAAAAGTCATGGTTAACGTAGAATTCACTCATGGCCAAAGCAAATGGATAGCAAGGAAAGCGAAACAGGCCAAAGGGACGCAAGAAGCAACGAATTAAGATTTCATGGTTGAAATCGCTGACGGTAGGAAAACTGTCATTCGCCTAGGATAGGCTAAGGAAAAGCAGGATTGCTTTTCAAGGATGATTAGAGACAGTGAGTCGTATCGTCAGGATGATGAATTTCAGGAAGAATACAGGACACGCTTAAGGATTAAGCATGAACTCGAGACAGGATGTGTCGAGACAAGGATAAAGTATAAGGGTGAACAGCTTGTACTACTCTATGGAAGACAAATTTTTGCAGGATGCAATAGGAAGAAGTCATAGGAAGTGACAGGCTCTGTAAAATGGATTTACAGGTCAAAGGACTGAGTGTTATCTCACGCAAGTTTGATACACAGGGACGAAAAGGAATTACAGGGACGACGCAGGACGCAAGCAAACGCATGGATGGTGCAGGGAGCACAAATCGAGCAGGACGGCTTACAAAGGATAAATGGGGCGCACTTTAGTTGCGCCCTTTTCTTTGGTTCATTTTCAGCATTAATCTCGCTTTGCCAAGCTATAAAGCTATTCACACAGATTTTATCTTAACTCTGCTTAAAGACTTCTCACCGCAAAGCATGTTTACCAGTCTTACTTCTCTTATTGCCCAATGATTTACTCTCTGAGTTGACAGTGTCTTGGTTATGCACGAATGCTTGTCGAATTTTGAGCGATAGTGGTTTATGCATAAGTCCTTCAGGGGAGAACATCTAGCGCTTTGCTTACTTTTGATTCGAATTGCCATCCTCCGTGTAAGAGATCTCTCACAAGTATGTAAGTAATTTGTAAGTTAAAGGGGGGGGTATATCTTGGATTTGGTTATTATTTTTATTTATATCAGCCGGTTAGTCTATTTTTTCATCAGTTAAGCTCACTATTTTCGTTAACATTTTAAATAATCCGCAATGAGTACTTTTGTTGGTTGGCGTAGAATTCATCTTGTAGAAGGAATTACGGGCAACAGGATGTTGGCGATCAGGATGATCGAACAGTGACTAAGGAATGTGACTTAAGGAATGATAGGGATATAGGCCTTTCAGGATGAAAGAGAGCCAATACCAAGGAAGGGAGACTATCAAGGATTGATAGACTCATTGCATAGGATGGCAATGGCACATGGAGTGCAATTGAATGGATGCAATACCCGTTTCATGGATGATGATGGAACCGCTCAGGAAAGAGCAAGCTTGGGACTGGATGACCAAGAGATAGGGAAGTACATGAGTACAGGGACCTCAAGGATTGAGCAGGGATGAAGCAGGACGCAGATTGACGCATGGATGGTGCAGGGAGCACAAAAATAGCGGGATAGCTTAACAGAGAATAGGAGGGCGTGGCTTTAGGGCCGCGCCCTTTCTTTTTTTATTTTTATAGCGAGTTATTTTGTAGCACCAGAGAATGACTGATTATTCTCTATTCTGGCGAACAGCTTATTTGGGCATCATAGTCGATAAAACTTAATGACACTTGCCTGAGCTACAGCCGCTTTGCGTACCACAACCGCCAAATTTCCCCTGTGCTGTCGGCGCTTCTTGCCATTCGGGCTCTGGGAAGATAGGCCATTCTATTTTTTGAATTTTCTTACCTTGCATCCAAATATGGCCACTGTACTGGTTAATACCGTCAGTGCTGAATTCAAATAAATATTTCGCTTTCCAACAAATCCCCGTGGTGCCGCCAATACTTGGGCGGGCGGTTTCCATTGCTATGGCTAACAGTTGCACTTTTTGTCGCCAACATTCTTTTTCGGCAAAAATGCGGCTCAACTCTGCCATTTGGCGTAACTGCCAAAAAAATGCGGCAATCACGACGAGGCCAATAATTAACAGTAAATCTGACATCATTTGCTTGCTGCCTTAAACAAACCACCTATGGCTTGTGATAGTTGAACGCTTCGATTGGGGTTTCTTAATTCGCCTAGTAGTTGATTGCGCAAACTAGGGATAGCCACAATATCAGCAAAGACCTGATTAAAAAAGGCTTGGGGCTGCAGTGCTAGGGCTTCTAAGTAAAGACTGCGACTTGAATCTTGTTTTAATACCGACCAGTTACGTCCGGCAATACTGATGAGGGCATTGGTATCTAAAGAGGCTTGGCCGTGTAGATGCTCAAACGCTTGTTGGCTGTGTTTGGCGCTAGAAGCCAAAGCCCGAAGGAAATAGGCTTGGTGCTCTGGGGCTGCATCTTGAAGTTTTGCGAGAATTTTATCGGCGAGTGTGTCGCTAATCAGTAAGTGCTCAAGGCACTGACATAGGGCGATTTGCACTTCGATGGCGGCGGTGTCAAAACTCGATACTAAGTGCTGCTCATGATCAAATTCATTTGCGCGCGCGCACACATCGGCTATGCCTTGCATCCCAATATGTTGCCATTGAGCTGGGGCAACTTGGCCTGACAAATACTGCACGGCAAATTCGTATTGCGATGACGCGCGTTGGCCGAGTTGTTTACGAACAAGCGCGTTGAATACGGCGAGTTTTTCTTGGCTTGGCTTGAAGTTAAACGGATTATTCGCGAGTCGTTCTTGCTGCTCATCACTGAGTGGCTGAGTGGGATCTTGCCCTAATGCCGCTAATATCATTTCGATAAATTGTGAGCGCGGTGCAGGCGACAGTAATCCTTGCTCATCTAACGCCAACTTTAGAAACCAAATAAAGTGTTGCTGGCTCGCATCCCAAAAGACGATAGCAAATTGCGCATGTCCTTGAATGGGGTAAGGATAAGGGGTAGCGAGAGATTCTATTTGGTGAAATGCGAGCATATCAATATGTTGCACCCTACGGCCAAGATCATACACTTGGAACTGGGTTTTGGCTGTGGTTAAAAACTGGCTTAAAGTTGTAATTTCAGTCATTTGGCTGCCATATCAATCAAAGAGGCTCAATAAATTGGCGCCATTATAGGGGGAAGTGCGTCTGGATGGTATGATTGCGGCACTTTAATCGACCTATTCGGCCTGTGGATTGTGGCAAGTTCCTCAATCACAATGGCTAACATGAGAATGGATCTGAAAGCTATGTTATACAGTCAAACCCAAGCTAAATTGGCTCAGATTGCCCAAGCGCTGCAAGCGGCCGAGTTGTGGTCTGAGCAGGCGCCTTCTGCCGCAGCAATGGCAAGCACAGCGCCTTTTGCCTGTGATCTTATGCCCCTTGAGCAGTGGTTGCAGTTTATTTTACTGCCTAGAATGCAGACTTTAATCGAAACGGGTGCGCCATTGCCGACGCAAATTGCGATAGCCCCTATGGCTGAACATGTTTGGCAGGATATGCCTCCGCGCCAAGCTCTGATTGGCGTATTGAATGAATTGGATATGTTGTTAAATGAATCAAGATGATATCTGGCTTGAAACGCCTGAAAATGCACTGAATGCATCCCAAGAGGATGATTCAGAAGAGCAGGCGCCTGAGATTGAAATTCTTTATGAAGATGACCACTTAGTGGCAATTCATAAACCTGCAGGCTTATTGGTCCACCGCAGTTATTTAGCGCGTCGGGAGCGATTTTTTGCCATGCAGCTGACCCGCGACTTAGTCGGCTGTCATGTGTTCCCCGTACATCGTCTCGACAGGCCGACATCTGGCGTGCTCTTGTTTGCCAAGAGCAGCGAAGTGGCCAATGCACTGTGTGAGCAATTTGCTTCCCATACGATTGAAAAACAATATTTGGCTTTAGTGCGCGGTAATATGCATGAGAGTGGCATTTTAGACTATGCGCTTAAGGTTGAGTTGGATGAGTTGGGCGATAAGAATGCCGATCCTAACAAAGCCGCGCAGGAAGCTGTGACGGCTTATGAGCCATTACTCAATACTGAGATTCCGTATCCGTCAGGCCGATATCCCACTAGCCGATTTGCACTGGTACGCTTGAGCCCTAAAACGGGGCGTAAACATCAGCTCAGAAGACATATGGCGCATTTACGTCACCCTATTGTCGGTGATACCACCCATGGTGATGGTAAGCCAAATGCGTTTTTTCGCGAGCATTTTGGCATTAATCGCCTGTGGCTTATCGCGAAAAAGCTCAGCTTCACCCATCCTGTCACTCAAGTTCGACTCAGCATAGAAACCGAGCTCGAGCCTGAGTGGGAAACCGTGTTTGCCGAGCTAGGTTGGGACGAGGCGACCTTGAGTCAACAGGCTGAGTTGTTAATCGCCACGGATGAAATACCAGCTGGAAATGCGTAACTCATGACCTTAACTCAGACAATCTCAACTGAGACAATCTGGACATAATTGGCCGTCAGCCAAGTGAGTGGCATCAAAAGTCATTCGCTTGGCTTGGTTATTGACACTAAGCAATCGAATCAAAGTTGTTGAACCCATAACGGTCGAATCAACACTGTTTCATCAAAATGAGTCTTGCGGTTGTTAGTCGAGGCGTTGCGGAGTTTGTGCAGTTTGCGGACGCAGTTCTTGCATCATCACGGCTAAGGTTGAGAATCCAGAGGTAGACACAAGTGGTGATGTGAGATTTTGCTGGGCGGAGTGGAAATAGTTTTTACGTCGAATATGGGTTGTTTTGTGGTGTTGCTTGAGGTGTTTTTGGCGGGTGGACTGTCGCATCAGATATTTCCTCATGCTCAATGACTTGATTTATAAAAATTTTGCGCCTTAGCTTGCCCATCCGCTGAACAATAAAGTATGGTCAGCCTAATAAGGTTTGCAACGCGATGTGGAGTGTATCATGAAAAAGGTGAATCTGGTGTTTGGCACTGTCTATGGCAGTGCACAATTTGCCGCCGAAACCCTAGAGAAAGAAATGCAAGTTTTAGGTTATGATGTCACATTGTGGCAACCAAATGACGTCGCCAGCTTTATTCCTCCGCAGGATGAATTGTTAGTTGTGGTCACTTCTACGACGGGCCAAGGGGATTTACCCGAAGATATTCAGCCTTGGTATCATAATCTTAAAAATCTTGCACCCTATTTACCAGCGCTTAACTACAGTGTAATCGCACTGGGTGATTCAAGTTATGAAACCTTTTGCGGCGCCGGTAAGTCTATAGATGCGATTTTGAGTGAGCTTGGTGCTAAACCACTTGTAGAATTATTAGAAATCGATGCCTGTGAAACCATGGAACCTGAGGTTGAAGCGATAAAATGGCTAGAACGCTGGAATCAAGTCGTCAAGACCGAGCTCGTCGCTTAGGCAGTTTCGTTACTCAGCAATGGTTTAAATTTGCCCAGCGCTTAAGCCAAGCGCTGCTTATTCCTATTGCCATTTTGCCTGCAGCTGGGGTCATGCTCGGCTTAACCGTTAGTCCCATTCCTTTTATGCCCGAAGAGCTGACAGTGTTGATGTTGGCGGTGGGTAAACTCATTTTTGCCATCATGCCGATGTTATTTGCCGTAGCGGTCGCTATTGGCTTTTGCCGCGATCAAGGCATTGCCGCCTTTACGGCGGTGTTTGGTTATGGGGTGATGACGGCGACGTTAGCCGCGCTAGCTGATTTGTATCGACTCCCAACCCAGCCTCTATTGGGAATGGATACCTTAGATACTGGGATTGCGGGCGGCATGATGCTCGGCGGCATTACTTGTCTTGCGGTGCGCTGGAGTCAATATATACGCTTGCCTGCGATTTTCTCCTTCTTTGAGGGACGCCGCAGTGCATCTTTGTTGATCATTCCCCTAGCGATGGGCTTAGGTTATGTGCTCGCCCATGTGTGGCCACCCTTAGCGCTATTGATTGAGCGGGTATCTGACTGGGCGGTTTATCAAAAACCGGCTATCGCCTTTGGCGTGTATGGTGCATTAGAGCGGTTACTTATTCCCCTTGGCTTGCACCATATTTGGAACGCACCTTTTTACTTAGAAGTGGGCCAATATCAGTTATTAGGGCATGAAGTCGTTCGTGGTGAGGTAGCGCGTTATTTAGCGGGCGATCCGCAGGCGGGAAACCTTGCCGGTGGTTATCTGATCAAAATGTGGGGATTACCTGCGGCGGCACTGGCTATGTGGCGCTGCGCCGATCCCTCTGAGCGTAATCGCGTGGCGGGCATTATGCTCTCGGCAGGGGCGGCCAGTTGGTTAACTGGGGTGACTGAACCTATCGAATTTGCCTTTATGTTTGTGGCGCCAATCCTATTTATCATTCACGCCTTACTTACTGGGCTCGCTTACTTTATCTGTATCATGCTCGATATTCACCACAGCATAGTGTTCTCCCAAGGGCTGGTGGACTTTACGCTGTTATTTCCATTGTCCCGTAATGCCAGCTGGTTTATTTTCCTCGGACCTTTGACCGCCATCATATATTACCTGTTGTTTAGGTTGAGTATTTTAGCCTTTAATTTGAAAACGCCCGGCAGGCTTGAGCATAACGACAGTAAAGGACCTAAAGAAAGTTTACGGGCGATTATCGCGGCGCTTGGTGGGCGTGACAATATTGTTGAGCTGAATGCCTGTTTGACTCGGTTACGCTTGAGCGTACATAAGCCAGAGTTAGTCAATAAGGTGCGTTTGAGTCAGTTGGGCGCTAAGGGCGTAATTGTGATGGGCAAAGGTGTGCAGGTGGTTTATGGCACTAAGGCCGAAACCTTGCGTAAGGTATTGCAGCGTTACTTAGATACTCGCCGCTAGGATTATATTTTTACAAAATTAACTGCTTAATTTTTACATTTTATTGATTCAAGCCTCTGAAATGTCATTTTTATTTTCGCATTATAAGATTTTCATGCTGTTCAGCACGATTTGCTATGGCAAACTCGATGTAGGGACAATATAGGAGAGCCAACTTTGCAACAAATGACTGAAACTCGCGGTAATACTTCGCCATCCATAGAACGTAAAATCTTACTGACGGATTGCGCCGATGCCCAAGGCCTCATCGCCAAAATCACCAGTGTTTGTTTTACCCATAAACTGAATATCATCAAAAACAGTGAGTTTGTGGATAATGCCCAAGGGCGTTTCTTTATGCGAACTGAGTTAGAGGGCATTTTTAACAGCGAACAGTTATTGCAGGATCTGCGCGACGTGCTGCCTGCTAAGAATCACATGACCTTAGTCAGCGCCGGCAAGAAACGCATTGTGGTGTTAGTGACAAAAGAGGCGCACTGTTTAGGCGATCTATTGATGAAAGCTTATTACGGCGGTTTAAGTGTCGAGATTGCCGCTGTGGTGGGCAACCATGATGCGCTGCGCGAACTGGCCGAAAAGTTTAACATTCCCTTTCATCTGGTGAGTCACGAAGGCTTAGACCGAATTCAGCACGAGCAAGCACTGTTAGCTGCGGTATCTCAATACGAACCCGATTATTTAGTCTTGGCTAAGTACATGCGGGTATTAACGCCTGATTTTGTGGCGCAATATCCTAATCGCATCATCAACATTCACCATTCTTTCTTACCAGCCTTTATCGGCGCAGCACCCTATCGCCAGGCTTGGGAGCGCGGGGTGAAAATTATCGGTGCGACGGCGCATTTTGTGAATAATTGCCTCGATGAAGGGCCGATCATCAAGCAAGACGTGATTCCCGTCGACCACAGTTATAGCGCCTTAGAAATGGCGCGTGCAGGGCGCGATGTTGAAAAGAGTGTGCTGAGCAAAGCGCTGCAGTTGGTGCTTAACGAGCAAGTGGTCGTGTACGGTAATAAAACGATCGTTTTCTAATACGCAGGCAGTCGCGCTAAGGTTATGGTAAGTGTTGCGATATCATTGCATTCAGCTCGGTCCATTTTAATCAGCTATCATTATGTTTATTGGAGATTTTATAGTGCTCACATTCGGGCGAATATCACGCTTAAGCGTGTCGCCCATGCTCTAGTCTAAGATCGGAGTGCAGGATGCCAACCAGTCAAAGCCTTATTGTTGGAATGAAAGATTTACCCGATAGTTTGAATTTATCTTGGGCACAGCTTGATGAGCAATTTCGCGTGCTACGGATGAGCCAAGCCTTTTACCGGCGTTGTAAACGTTCGGCTGCGCAAATCATTAATCAACCCATCAGCCAATTGTTTAGTGCCTTTAATGCCGAGTTGTGCGCCGATATTGTAAGGCGTCGTGGGCAAGAGCTTGGTTTTCAACTCCAAGATCATCGAGGTATACGTGTGCATCTTGCGCTGCATTCTTTGCCTGAAATGGGATGGTACTTGATTCTATCCGACATCAATTTTGAAGATCCGCAGATGAAGGAGCTGCATTCGGATTATCGCCGAGCGATTCAAGCCAGCGATGCTTGGCTGCAACACATTGAAGATGTGATTAAATCCTCCCAAGAAGAAGTGTTTAAAGTTGCCGTCTCCAAGGCGATGTCGCTTACGGGCAGTCGATATGGGTTTATTCTGCTGCATAACGAAAAGTCAAAAACACTCACGCTCGCGGCACGTTCAGACTATCCTCCCGCCGAGGTGAATCAAGCCGATTTCATCGAAGATAATACCCAAGTGTCTGAACTTGAAAGCCGCGTATGGCTCGAATGCGTGCGAGATTATAAGCCGATTATCCAAAATCAAACCGACTCCCAAAGGCGCTTAGGGGATTTGCCCTTAGATAAACTGTTACTTGCAGGGCGTTATTTGGCGGTGCCGATTTTGTTTCGCAGCCGCTTGGTCGGCATAGTGTGCGTGGTCGATCGTAACGAGCCCTATAGTCGCAATGATGCAAGATCATTACTCACCTTCGCCAGCATCCTATGGCACACCATCGAACTGCCGCGCACATTACGGGCTGTCTCTCGCCAGTCCAAAATCATTAAATCGCAAAAAGAGCAGTTATCTCAGTCGTTAACCCAGCTTATTAGTGCCATTTCTGAGGCATTGGAACTAAAAGATGCCTATACCGCAGGGCATCAAAAGTCGGTGGCGCAATTAAGTTATTTGATTGGTGAGAAATTAGGCTTAGATCCACTGCGTCTCGAAGGACTGAAAATTGGTGCCTTAGTCCATGATATCGGCAAGTTGGCCATTCCATCGCAGATCTTGACCAAACCTTCGAAGCTTTCGAAAGAAGAATACGCATTAATACAGACCCATCCACTCCATGGCGCTGAAATTATTGAGGATGTGGAGTTTCCTTGGCCCATCAAAGAGATGATTTTACAGCATCATGAGCGGCTCGATGGTTCAGGTTATCCCGCGGGGTTAAAGGATAAAGCCATTCTCTATGAGGCGAAAATTATTGCCGTAGCCGATGTTGCCGATTCGATATTATCCCACAGGCCCTATCGTCCATCTTTGGGGCTGGAGAAAATGACCGAAGTGCTGCGTGCGGGTAAAGGGACACTGTTTGATCCTGAGATAGTCGAAACCTGTTTAGAGATTTTGATTAATCGTGAGTTGAGTATTAGCGACCATATCGGCGCTGCGCCGCTTGAACCTCTAGTAACGATTTCCCTCGACCATGAGTTAGTCGACGTTAAGCGTTTGCTTACCGCCGCTCACGCTAAGGTGGCCGTGGTATTAGATGAGCAACATAAGATAATTGGCGTGATCACTCATCAATTGCTGGAGCATTGGTTTAGCCCATTACTTGGCACAGCGGCTGAGCGTGAGCAGGATAGGGCATCTTTACATAAAAAAGCCCATCAGATCATGCAGCATTCGGTGCCTACCATCAGTGAGGTGGCGACATCGGAAGATGCCTTATTGCAGTTGAATCTTTTGGATTCAGAATATCTTGTGGTGATAAACAAAGCACAGCAGCCATTGGGGATTATCGGCTGGCGGGCCATTGCCATGACAAGAAACGCTTTTCGCGAAGTTGAGAGATTGATTTAAGTGCTTTATGAAACACTTTATTTTTAATCCTGATAATAACAGCGCAACCGTAGGCTAAATGATGCCGACAATAAAAAAGATGCCCTCGGGCATCTTTTTTATGGAACTCATGTTATCGAACGAATACTGTTAATCAACAATACGCAGTAATTCGTTGATACCCACTTTACCGCGGGTTTTTGCATCCACTTTCTTAACGATAATGGCGGCATAGAGGCTGTACTTGCCACAGGCAGAGGGCAGATTGCCAGAAACGACAACGGAACCTGCTGGTACACGACCATAATGCACTTCACCAGTTTCGCGATCATAAATTCGAGTGCTTTGGCCGATATACACGCCCATAGAAATCACTGAGCCTTCTTCAACTACCACGCCTTCAACAATCTCAGAACGTGCACCGATAAAGCAGTTATCTTCGATGATGGTTGGGCCCGCTTGCAATGGCTCAAGTACGCCACCAATACCCACGCCGCCAGATAAATGCACGTTTTTACCGATTTGTGCACATGAGCCAACGGTCGCCCAAGTGTCAACCATAGTGCCTTCATCAACATAGGCGCCTAAGTTCACATAGGATGGCATCAACACGGTATTTTTACCGATGAATGAGCCTTTACGCACTGTAGCCGAAGGCACCACGCGAATGGCTTCCGCTTTAAAGCGAGCTTCATCATATTCGGCAAATTTTAACGGCACTTTGTCGAAGTATTTGGTTTCGGCGCCATCGATAACCACGTTATCGAAAATACGGAAGGACAGTAATACCGCCTTTTTCAGCCATTGGTGTACATGCCATTGTCCGTCGATTTTCTCGGCGACACGGACTTCACCTTTGTCGAGCATATTGATGACATTTTGCACATCGTCACGCACGCTGGCGTCAACTGTGCTTGGCGTGATGTCGGCGCGAGCTTCAAAAGCCGCCTCAATACGTTGGCGTAAAGCCTCCATTTACTTCTCCCACTGGTCTCGTTAATTAACTGATTCGATATTCTTTGCACTCAAGGCACTGATTAAAGCGTCCCTGAGGGTATTCTCTTGGGTTTCGTTAAGCTGCAGGCCATCGTTGGTTTGCAGCATAAAAAAGTCTTCGGCTCGCTCACCAATGGTGGTGATCTTGGCCGCGAGTAACGTCGTGTTGCAACGGTAAAAGATATCCCCGACTTTTGCCAGTAATCCTGGCGAATCTAAGGCGATAAGCTCCATCATACTTGTACCATGACGACTGCTTTCGAGGAAACTCACTTGTGTCGGAACATTAAAAGGTTTCATCTTGCGCGACAGTTTTCTAAAGCGTGGCAGTTTTGGACTGTCGCTCGACAGGGCTTTTTCGAGCGCCTTACGGATACTTTGAATACGTGACAGCTGGCTAACGGGCGCGCCATCTTGCTCTAAGATCACAAAGGTATCGAGGGCATAATTATCTTTTGACGTCATGATGTTGGCATCATGGACGTTGATATTTTTATTGTCGAGTACCGCCATCACAGTTGCGAACAATTTAGGTCTGTCTTGGCAATAGACAAAAAGCTCAGTGCCACCACGGGTGGTGTGTTTGGACACTAAGACTAAGGGCTCATCCTGTTGTTTATGCTTTAAAATCGCTTCGGCGTGCCACGCGACTTGATTGGGCTGGTGGCGTAAAAAGTAATCTGCCTTGAAACGTTGCCACAGGGTATCGAGATCTTTCTCTTTCAGTCCACGGCGCAGCAGTTCTTTTTTCGCCTTGGCTTGGTATTCACGTACTCTGGCACGAATGTCGACGGGTTTTTCTTTACCGCGGGCGAGTACCCTTTGGGTCGAAAAGTACAAGTCACGCAGCAGTGAGCCTTTCCAGTTGTTCCAGGTTTTTTCATTGGTGGCGCAGATATCGGCCACGGTTAAGCAGTACAGATAACTTAAATGCACGGCATCGCGGACTTTATTAGCAAAATCGGCCACCACATCGGGGTCGGAAATATCGCGGCGCTGGGCGGTGACAGACATCACCAGATGATTCTCGACCAGCCAAGCGACTAAACGGCCATCGTGATCGTTTAACCCGTGCAGCTTACAAAAGGCGAGGGCGTCGCTTGAGCCCAATTTACTGTGATCGCCGCCGCGACCTTTGGCAATATCGTGGAAGATCGCGCCTAATACCAGTAAGCCCTTTTTCGGCAGTTGGTTGATGAGAATCGAGCCTAAGGGAAATTCTTCTTTTTGTTCGGGCTGGGAGAATCGTTCGATATTGAGCAGCAATCTGTGAGTATGTTCATCGACTGTGTAGGCGTGGAATAGGTCAAACTGCATCTGGCCTTCAATATTTCGCCATGCGGGTAAATAGGCCGATAACACACCGTGTTTATGCATTAACGAGAGGGCAACAATGCCGCGAGGGTGGCGCAGAATTTCCATAAAGGCTTGGCGACAGAGCGGATTTTCTTGCAGCGCTTGCGGCTGAGCACGCCTTGCACGGCGCAGTGAACGCAGTGTTGGCGCGTAAATGCCTTTGATGTTGGAGTTTTTAGCGACCAACAAAAACAGCCGGACAATTTCTTCGCCGCTATCGAACAGATCATCGCTGAGCGCTTCAATAAAGGTGCCACGGCGCTGGTAGTGTTTGTCTATCGATTGAATTTCTAAGGCTTTTGTGTGCCCCAATGTTGCCCGTTTAAATAGCTGCAGCAACATTTCGTTCAGCTCCATCACTCGGCGTACCGTGCGATAGTAGCGTTTCATCATCTGCTCAACAGCAAGCTGGGTGGCGTCTTCATACCCCATAAGTTCAGCAACTTGGCGTTGTACATCAAAGAGTAAGCGATTTTCATCGCGCCCCACCACCATGTGCAGGGCAAAGCGCAGCTTCCATAAAAAGTGCTGACATTCGAGCAATTCTTCTAATTCACCTTGCTCTAAAAAGGCGTATTGGACTAATTCTTCGAGGCGAGCGGCGCCAAAGTGACGCATGGCCACCCAAGCAATGGTTTGAATATCCCTAAGGCCACCGGGACAACTCTTGATATTGGGTTCTAAATCGAAGGCACTGGCTCTGGCATGGCGAGCATTTTGTTCGTCACGCTTAGCGATAAAGAAGTCGCTTGAGGTCCAAAAGTCACTCTGACGAATGGCATCGTAAAGTTGGTCGAATAAAAACTCGGGCCCTTCGAGCAGTCGTGCCTCTAACAGGTTAGTGGCTATGGTGATGTCTTCACGGCCGAGAGTAATAGTGTCGTTTAACGTACGGACACTGTGGCCGATTTCGAGATTAGCATCCCACAGAAAGGCAATAAACTGACTGAGTGCCGCTTCGGCGGCGGGTGACAAGATATCATTAAACAGGAACAGCAAGTCGACATCTGAGTGGGGATGCAGCTCCCCACGGCCATAGCCGCCTACGGCAATCAGGGAAATATCAAATTCCCTTAGACCGTGCTGTTCCCAAGCTTGCTTTACAAGGGTATCGACAAATTGACAGCGCTGCGTGACTAGCTCTTCAATCGGGGTTTTAGCCTTGAAACTGGCTAAAAGAGTCTGATTCTGTTCGATTAATGATTGTTTAGCGAGCAGAGCTATATTCATCGAGTCCCTTGTTTTTATGCTTGTTAGTTTGGCCTATCGCTCGTGATTGATGATACGCGGGAAATCTTCATCCTCACGCAGAGTCAGTACTTCAACCCCTTTTTCTGTTACCAGAAGAGTGTGTTCCCACTGGGCAGAGTTTTTTCCATCGGAGGTGGTAACCGTCCACTTATCATCACGATCGAGTATGGTCGTGTGGCGACCGGCATTGATCATAGGTTCAATGGTGAAACACATGCCTGGGCGTAATACTGTGTTATCGCCGTTACGGTAGTGCATGACCTGAGGTTCTTCATGGAAACCCGAGCCAATACCGTGGCCACAATAATCTTGCACGATGGAATATTTCTCAAGGCCTGTTTTGCTTGCTTTGATGAATTTTTCGATAGTATTGCCAATTTCACCCAGTTTTAAACCTGGACGCACCTTGCGAATGGCTAAATACAGGCTTTCTTGCGCGATGCGGCACAGGCGTTTGTCCTTAGCGCTCACTTCACCAATTAAAAACATCATCGAAGTATCACCGTGATAGCCGTCTTTAATCACTGTGATGTCGATATTGAGAATATCGCCTTCTTTCAATGGTGGGTTATCGTTCGGAATACCGTGGCAAATCACATTGTTTACTGAAGTACAAATGGACTTAGGAAAACCATGGTAGTTAAGCGGCGCCGAAATCGCACCTTGCTCTTCGGTATATTTGGCGCAGAGATCATTGAGTTCATTGGTGGTCACGCCCGGCTTAACATACGGGGCGATCATTTCTAATACCTGTGCGGCAAGTTTGCCCGCAGCACGCATTTTTTCAATTTCTTCAGCTGTCTTGATGACTATACTCATTGCGTTTTCTCTTGTGTCTTTAATGTCTGTTGGCCACGCAACCTAATGCAAAAATTTGTGCTTTAGGGCTATTTATGGTATAAAGCGCGCCGTTATGTTTAAGTCTTGATGAATTGCCTAAGCCAGCATTTGCTCTGTTTAGATACTTGCAAGACTAAAGATGGCGGCCATTATACATGGCTATTTGTCTAAATACTAAATCACACACGTGTCGACACATTCTTCGGGGTGCCCTCAGCTGTTAACTGCGGGGTCGAAGACATGGGATACGTGGAGGTCTAACCCCCTAAATTTTAAGGTAATAGAAATGACTACAGTTTCAATGCGCGATATGCTTCAGGCCGGTGTCCACT
Source organism: Shewanella scandinavica (assembly GCF_031932065.1). Lineage (NCBI taxonomy): Bacteria > Pseudomonadati > Pseudomonadota > Gammaproteobacteria > Alteromonadales > Shewanellaceae > Shewanella > Shewanella scandinavica. The sequence goes on along the minus strand of NZ_JAUOES010000005.1, from coordinate 112,279 downwards.
TCGGTCACCAAACCCGTTACTGGAACCCAAAAATGAAGCCATTCATTTTCGGTGCTCGCAACGGTGTTCACATCATCAACCTTGAGCATACTGTGCCAATGTTCAATGAAGCGCTGGCTTTCATCAGCAACGTAGCTTCAAAGAAAGGTAAAGTATTATTCGTTGGTACTAAACGTGCTGCTGGCGAAGCGATCAAAGAAGCTGCTCTGTCTTGTGACCAGTACTATGTTGATCACCGCTGGTTAGGCGGTATGCTGACTAACTGGAAAACCGTTCGTCAGTCAATCAAACGTCTGAAAGAACTGGAAAGCCAATCAGTAGATGGTACTTTCGACAAGCTGACCAAGAAAGAAGCGCTGATGCGTACTCGTGAGCTTGAAAAGCTGGAAAAATCTTTAGGTGGTATTAAAAATATGGGCGGCCTGCCAGACGTATTATTCGTCATCGGTGCTGACCATGAGCATATCGCTATTAAAGAAGCTAACAACCTGGGTATCCCTGTTGTTGCAGTTGTTGATACTAACTCTGCGCCAGATGGTGTTAACTACATCGTTCCTGGTAACGACGACGCTATGCGTGCTATCCGCCTGTACACTACTTCTGTTGCTGCTGCTGCTAAAGCTGGCCGTGGTCAAGATTTGGCTGTTCAAGCTGAGCAAGACGGTTTCGTAGAAGCCGAATAATAATAAGGCGGGATGAGTTTCATCACCCTTATTAACCAAGATTTTTGATTGGTTAACAGGGGCCATTCGGCCCCTGTTTTATATCTGCAAATTAGTCGATTTTTTATAGAGGATTTAACAATGGCAATTACTGCTGCCCAAGTTAAAGAACTGCGCGACCGTACTGGCGCAGGCATGATGGATTGTAAAAACGCTCTGACAGAAGCTAACGGCGACATGGAGTTAGCGATTGACAACATGCGTAAGTCTGGCGCTGCTAAAGCGGCTAAAAAAGCGGGTAACATCGCTGCTGACGGTACTATTTTAATCAAGAATGGCGAAGGTTTCGCTGCTCTGTTAGAAGTTAACTGTCAAACTGACTTCGTTGCTAAAGATTCTAACTTCTTAGGCTTCGCAAACGCAGTGTTAGATGTTGCTGCAGCATCTAAAGTGACACTTGAAGATTTAAAAGCACAGTTCGAAGATGCACGTGTTGCTCTGGTAACTAAAATCGGTGAGAACATCAACATTCGTCGTGTTGAGTACATCGATGGTGCAAACCTGTCTTCATACCGTCACGGTGAGCGCATTGGTGTTGTTGTAGCCGGTGAAGCTGACGAAGAAACCCTAAAGCACATCGCAATGCACGTTGCTGCTTCTAAGCCTGAATTCGTTAATCCAGAAGATGTGCCTGCTGATCTTGTTGCAAGAGAGCAAGCACTGCAAATCGAAATCTCTATGAACGAAGGCAAATCTGCTGAGATCGCTGAGAAGATGGTTCTGGGTCGTATGAAGAAGTTCACCGGTGAGATTTCTCTGACTGGCCAAGCTTACATCATGGAACCAAAGAAAACTGTTGGCGAAGTTCTGAAAGAGAAAGGCGCTACAGTGACTAACTTCATTCGTTTAGAAGTTGGTGAAGGTATTGAGAAGAAAGAAGAAGATTTTGCAGCTGAAGTTGCTGCTCAAATCGCTGCTTCTAAAAAGGCTTAATCGCCAACGCTAAATACCCCCAAGACCGTGGCATTCGCTGCGGTCTTGTTATAACCAGGATAAAAATTATGAGCACCAATCCAAAACCCGCATTTAGACGCATTCTTCTTAAATTAAGTGGCGAAGCACTGATGGGCGACGAAGGCTTCGGCATCGACCCTAAAGTATTAGATCGCATGGCTCAGGAAGTGAAAGAGCTGGTTGAACTGGGTATTCAGGTGGGTGTGGTTATTGGTGGTGGCAATCTGTTTCGCGGTGAAGGCTTAGCAAAAGCTGGCATGAACCGTGTGGTGGGCGATCACATGGGTATGCTGGCAACGGTTATGAACGGCTTGGCAATGCGCGACGCCTTGCACCGTGCCTATGTTAATGCCCGTCTGATGTCAGCTATCCCGTTAAAGGGTGTGTGTGACGATTACAATTGGGCTGAAGCGATCAGCTTGCTAAAATCTGGCCGAGTGGTTATTTTTGCTGCCGGTACAGGTAATCCATTCTGCACGACCGATTCTGCTGCCTGTTTACGCGGCATTGAAATTGAAGCTGAAGTCGTGTTGAAAGGGACGAAAGTCGACGGTGTATACTCCGAAGACCCAATGAAAAACCCAGACGCCGTTAAGTATGATGAAGTCACTTATGCGGAAATTCTGGAAAAAGAATTAAAAGTAATGGACTTAGCAGCCTTTACTCTGGCGCGTGATCACGACATGCCTATTTTAGTCTTCAACATGAACAAGCCTGGCGCTCTTCGCCGCGTTATCATGGGTGAAGAGGAAGGCACGCTGATCAGAGCAAAAAAAGTTATTTAATGACCAAGAAGGACATTTAACGTGATTGAGAACATTAAGAAAGATGCGCAAGAACGCATGGGCAAATGTGTAGAAGCGACTAAAAACCAAATGGCGAAAGTACGTACAGGTCGTGCTCACCCAAGCCTGCTTGATTCAATTCAGGTTTCTTACTACGGTACTATGACACCACTGAACCAAGTGGCAAACGTCGGTGTTGAAGATTCACGCACTCTGTCTGTGACTGTATTCGATCGTAGTGCTATCCAAGCCGTTGAAAAGGCCATTATGAGCTCAGATTTAGGTCTGAACCCTATGTCTGCTGGCGCGACCTTGCGTATTCCATTACCCGCGCTGACCGAAGAGCGTCGTAAAGACTTCATCAAAGTGGTGCGTAACGAAGCCGAAAACGGTCGTATCGCTATCCGCAACGTACGTCGTGATGCCATTTCTGAAGTGAAAAAGCTTGAGAAAGCTAAAGAATGTACAGAAGATGACGTTCGTCGTAGCGAAGAAGAAGTACAAAAGTTCACCGATACTCACATTAAAAAGGTTGATGAGATTTTAGCAGCCAAAGAAATTGAGTTGATGGAAGTCTAATCTCAAGTTCGATAAGCTAGAGTTGATGCGCCGTGTAGGGGTATACTACACGGCGTTTGTCTATTTTAAAGGGCTGTATTAGATGTCATCCACAGTGGAACTTGATCCGCACCCTAGGACGAGTGAGAGTGATTTATACACTCAAACGACCTTGCCGGGACAATTACCCGAACTCGTGAAACAGTCGTTACCTAAGCATGTCGCCATTATTATGGATGGCAATGGGCGTTGGGCACAAACCCAAGGTAAGCCACGAGTGTTGGGGCATAAGGCCGGTGTTAAGGCCGTTAGAAGAGCCGTAAGCACGGCAAGCCAATTAGGTATTGAATCGCTAACGTTATTTGCATTTTCTAGCGAGAATTGGCGTAGACCTGATAAAGAAGTCAGCTTGCTGATGGAATTGTTTTTTACCGTATTACAGCGCGAAATTAAATTGCTGCATAAGAACCAGGTTAAGCTGAAGATTATTGGTGATATCAGCCGGTTTTCGGCGCGATTACAGAAGCAAATTGCTGCCGCGCAAGAGAAGACATCAGGCAATACAGGCTTAGTTTTGAATGTCGCCGCTAACTATGGTGGCCGTTGGGACATACTTCAAGCAGCCCAAAAATTAGCTGAAAAGGTTGAAACTGGCGAAATGACCAGCAGTCAGTTCACCGAAGAAGCCTTAAGTGCACATTTGTGCATGCAAAATCAGAGTGAAGTTGATTTAATGATCCGCACGGGCGGGGACTGTCGCATCAGCAATTTTGTGCTGTGGCAGGCGGCCTATGCAGAATTGGTGTTTACCGACACCCTTTGGCCTGATTTCGATGAACAGGCTTTTCATGAAGCGATTGCCATTTTTGCAAGTCGCCAGCGCCGCTTTGGTTTGACTGGAAGTCAGATTGATGAGATGCGTGCATTGTAAAACCTCATGAGGGATTTTTTTTGCTAAAACAACGAATAATAACAGCAATTTGGTTAGTTCCATTAGTTTTGGGGGCGATATTCTTGCTCCCTGCCAGCTACTTCGCTTGGGCTTTGGTCGGCGTCTTTCTCATTGCAGCAAAGGAATGGGGAAGAATTATCGATAATCAGTGTGACGTCACCCAGTGGAGTTTCACCTGTACGGTCGGTATCTTGTTGGTGGCACTGAATCTGATTGTGCCCATCGATGCGGTTTGGTTAAGCCATCAATTACACCCTATCTATTTAGCCATTCTCTATATTGGCGCACTTTGGTGGTTAGCCTCACTATTATTAGTGGTGACTTATCCGAAAAGCGCTAAGTTCTGGCAAAAAAATCCTATGTTTAAGTCCATGTTTGGACAGTTAACCTTAATCCCTTGCTTTGTCGCTCTTATCGCGCTCAAATCTATTGGTTCACAAGCTTCGCCTTATTTTGGCCCAGTATTGGTATTATTGGTGATGTTGATTGTGTGGGCTGCCGATTCTGGCGCTTACTTTGTTGGTAAGGCGATAGGTAAAACCAAACTAATGCCCGCGGTGAGCCCAGCGAAAACGCTTGAAGGCCTACTCGGTGGTTTAGCTACCACCATGATAGTGGTTGCGATTGTGATGTATTATTCGCCTGAGCAAGAACTGGGCTTAGTTGTGGCCGTGACCTTATTTGTTGCCTTAGTGTCAGCACTGGGTGATTTATCTGAAAGTATGTTTAAGCGTGCGGCCTGTATCAAAGATTCTGGCACCATTTTGCCAGGTCACGGCGGCGTGCTAGACCGCATCGACAGCCTGACCGCAGCCTTGCCGGTGTTTACCCTGATCTACATTGCATTCTGGATGTAACGCTATGCAAAATATGGTGATTTTGGGTGCTACCGGCTCTATAGGTGCCAGTACCTTAAGTGTGATCTCAGCGAATCCACTCGCTTATCGCGTGTATGGACTAGTGGCTAACGCCAGCGTCGATAAGATGCTCGCACTTTGTGTTGCTCACAGACCAAAAGTGGCGCATATGGTGGATGAAGCGGCAGCAAAACAGTTGCGTGCCGTTTTACCTGCGACGCTCAATATCCAAGTCACCACAGGCATGAATGATTTACTCGGTTTAGTGACCGCTGCCGAAGTGGATACTGTGATGGCGGCGATTGTTGGGGCTGCAGGGCTAGTACCGACGCTTGAAGCCGTAAAGGCGGGTAAGCGGGTATTACTGGCCAACAAAGAAGCCTTAGTCATGTCAGGTGAGCTGTTTATTGAGGCGACTAAGCGCTCTGGTGCTGTGCTCTTGCCTGTGGATAGTGAGCATAATGCCATCTTCCAATGTCTCCCCCAAGAAGTGCAAGCCAACCTTGGCCGTTGTGACTTAGCGGCATCGGGTATTTCCCATATTCTGTTAACCGGTTCTGGCGGGCCTTTCCTGCGCTCGGATTTGGCGACACTGGCCGCCATGACGCCAGCTCAGGCCTGTAAACATCCTAATTGGTCCATGGGACCTAAAATCTCCGTCGACTCCGCCACTATGATGAATAAGGGCTTAGAGTTTATTGAGGCGCGTTGGTTGTTTAACACTCAGGCTGAGCAACTGAAGGTGGTTATCCACCCGCAAAGCGTGATCCACTCTATGGTGCAGTACCGTGATGGTTCGGTTATCGCCCAAATGGGTAACCCAGATATGCGCACACCGATTGCCCATTGCATGGCTTATCCGCAAAGAATTCATTCGGGCGTTGAACCTTTAGATTTTTTCAAAGTCGGACAGTTAAGCTTTTATGAACCTGATTTTGAACGTTTCCCTTGTTTGGCTTTGGCTATGGAGGCGTGTGCCCAAGGCCAAGAGGCAACAACCGTATTAAATGCTGCCAATGAGGTCGCTGTTGAAGCATTCTTGCAGGGGCAAATTGGTTTTACGCAAATTGCAAAAGTGAATGAGGCTTGTTTAGTCACTGTGCCTAAACGTCCTATGGGCAGCATAGAAGATATTTTAGCCTTAGATGCGCAAACCCGCGTCTATGCGCGTGAGACATTAGCAAGCATCGCTTAGCTATAGCTGAGTGATGAAATTTATAACGTAAGGAGTGGGATGTTAGATTTTTTATGGAACTTAGGTTCTTTCATCGTTGCACTGGGTCTGTTAATTACTGCCCACGAATACGGCCATTTCTATATCGCGCGACGTTGTGGCGTGAAAGTCGAACGTTTCTCCATTGGTTTTGGTAAGGCTATTTGGCGCCGTGTTGGTAAAGACGGCACTGAATATGTGTTAGCCATGATCCCCCTTGGCGGCTATGTCAAAATGCTTGATGAGCGTGTTGAAGACGTTCCCGATGAATTAAAAGATCAAGCGTTCAATCGTAAAACCGTATGGCAACGTATTGCGATTGTGGCTGCTGGACCGATTGCGAATTTTATTTTTGCTATTGTTGCCCTGTATTTTATGTATTTGATTGGTGTGCCCTCACTGAAACCTGTTATCACATCGACAACGCCTGGGACTGCCGCCGCGCAAATTCAAGTTACTGAGCCCATGCAAATTACGGCCATTTCCGGTCAGGCTGTGCGTAACTGGGAAGAAGTGAATTTAGCCTTAGCGGGCCACATAGGCGATGAAAGCCTGAGTGTATCGCTGACGCCATTGAGCGGTTTGCAGGGCCTAGATTCCAGCGCGCGCTCTTATACCTTAGATACCCGCAATTGGCATTTTGATCCTGAAAAAGAATCGCCGATTACCACCTTAGGTTTAGGGATTTATCGCCCTGAAATTGTCCCGACAATAGCTGCAATTAGCCCTGACAGCGCCGCTGCCAAGAGCGAGCTGAAAGTCGGCGATACCTTAGTGGCGATAAATGGTAAAAATTATACCGATTGGCAGGCTTTTGTTGACATTATTCAACATTCTGCCAATGTGCCTGTGAGCTTAACTGTGCGTCGCAATGGCGAGCAGTTTAACGTGGCAGTGACACCGTTAAGCAGTAAAAACGCCGATGGCCAAGAGATAGGTATGCTGGGGGTGAGCCCAATCCAAGCGCCATGGCCAGACAATATGCGTTTACAACTTGAATATGGACCAATCGATTCTTTCGGCATCGCAGCGGATAAAACATGGCAACTTGTTGCTGTGAGCTTTAAGATGATTGGCAAATTATTTACCGGCGATGTGTCGGTGAAAAACCTGAGTGGACCCATCTCGATCGCACAGGGTGCGGGCAGTAGTGCAAACTATGGTCTGGTCTATTTTCTCGGGTTCCTCGCGCTCATCAGCGTCAATTTAGGCATCATTAACTTGTTGCCTTTACCTGTGCTCGATGGGGGACACCTGCTGTATTACTTTATTGAAGTAATAACTGGTAAACCTGTACCTGAAAAGGTGCAGGAAATAGGATTCAGATTTGGGGCAGCAATACTGCTGATGTTGATGAGCATTGCGCTTTTCAATGATTTTGCCCGACTCTGAGCAAGGACAGACTAATAATTAGAAGTGCTCTATGAGATTGAATAAACTTTTTGCCTCGATGTTATTCGTCGGTGCGTCGTTTTCAGGGACTGTGTTGGCTGATACTTTCCAACCGTTTGAAGTGACCGACATCCAAGTTGAAGGTTTGCAGCGAGTTGCACTCGGTGCTGCCCTGTTAAGCTTACCAGTAAAAGTAGGTGACACTGTTGACCAGTTAAGAATTCAACAAGCCATTAAAAGCTTGTATGCATCGACTAACTTTGAAAATGTCTCCGTGAGCCGAGATGGCGGCGTATTAGTGGTGAAAGTCACTGAACGTCCTACCATCAGTGCCGTGACATTTGATGGCAACAAAGACATTAAAGACGAACAGTTACAGGAAAGTCTGGACGGTTCTGGCGTTAAAGTCGGTGAGTCGCTCGATCGCACTATGTTGACCGGTATTGAAAAGGGTCTGCAGGATTTCTACTACGGCGTGGGTAAATACGGCGCTAAAGTGGAAGCTCAAGTGATCAACTTGCCCCGTAACCGGGTTGAGCTGAAATTTAAGTTCACCGAAGGTTTAGCGGCCGAAATCCGCCAAATTAACGTGGTCGGTAATCATGAGTTCACCGATGCTGAGTTGATTGGCATGCTGGAACTTAAAGATTATGTGGCTTGGTGGGATCTGTTTGGCGAACGCCGTTATCAGAAGCAAAAGCTGCAGGCCGATCTCGAGACCATCAAAACCTATTATCACAATAAAGGTTATATCCGCTTTGAAGTCACCTCGACTCAAGTGGCGATGACGCCTGACCGTAAAGGTTTATATATCACCATCAACGTAGATGAAGGTGAGAAGTATAAAGTTAAAGAAGTAAACCTGACGGGTGATTTGATGGGCCGTGAAGAGTTGATGAAATCAATTCTGCCAATCAAAGCGGGTGATATGTACAACGGCGGCGATGTGACTTTCACCGAAGAAATGTACAGCAAATATTTAGGCCGCTTCGGTTATGCCTACCCAGAAGTGAAAACGTACCCAGAAATTGATGATAAGACCAAAGAAGTCACCTTAAACATCAATGTTAAACCGGGTAAACGTGTTTACGTGCGTTCGATTAACTTCACTGGTAACACAGTGACCAAAGATGAAGTGATGCGCCGTGAACTGCGTCAGATGGAAGGGGCTTGGTTAAACTCTGCGCAAGTAGAGCTTTCAAAAGCTAACCTTAACCGTCTTGGATTTTTTGAAACCGTTGACACTGAAACCATTCAAGTGCCTGGCACTGATGATTTAGTCGATGTCGCGGTTAAAGTGAAAGAGCAGCCGTCGGGCTCATTCAACGCCGGTGTCGGTTATGGTACTGAATCAGGTTTGAGCTTGCAGTTTGGTGTGCAGCAAAATAACTTTTTAGGCACTGGTAATCAGGCTGGCGTGAGTTTGAGCACCAACAAGTACTCTAAGAACGTTAACTTATCCTATACCGATCCGTATTGGACTAAAGACCATGTCAGTTTAGGCGGTAGTATTTATTGGAGCGAGTTTGACGCCAATGAAGCTAACTTAGAACGTTATAAAAACAGTTCTTACGGTGTGGCGTTGAACTCGGGTTTCCCAATTAACGAATACAACCGTATCAACGGTGGTATCGGTTATCGTCATAACACGATTTCTGAGATTTCTGCCTATGAGCAAGCGCGTCGTTTCTATAACATCTACCGTGATAACGATCCAAATGCGGACCTAAGTTTCGATAACTTTGAACTGAGTTTGGGTTGGTCTCGTAGCACCTTGAACCGTGGGACTTTCCCAACAGACGGTTCGTCTCAACGTTTAAACGGTAAAATGACCTCGCCAGGGTCTGATTTACAGTACTTTAAGACAGACTTTGACACTAACTTCTATTTCCCTATAAACCGTAGTCAGAGCTTTGTGTTTTTGGCCCGTGGTCGATTAGGTTATGGTAACGGTTATGGTCAGTTTAATGATAACGACCAAATTCTGCCTTTCTGGGAAAACTATTACTCAGGTGGTAGTAGCTCGCTACGTGGCTTTAAGTCAAACTCAGTCGGTCCTCGCTCCTTCTATATGTATAGTGGCAGCGAACCTTGCTTCGATCCATCCGGTGACGGCTGCAATTTCCCTCAGCCGGATCCTGATAGTATTCAAGTGAGTTCTGGTCGCTCAATCGGTGGTAACGCCCTTGCGACAGCGAGCATGGAGTTGATTGTCCCAACACCATTCTTGGATGAGGCTTACACAAACTCAGTGCGTACAAGTTTCTTCGTTGATGCGGGTAACGTCTGGGATACTGAGTTTGATTACGATTATTATAAAAATAGCTTGCCAGCAGACGAGTTTGCTAAGTTACAGGATTACAGTGATCCAGCACGTTTACGCGCCTCTTGGGGCTTAAGTGTGCAGTGGTTATCACCTATGGGTCCTATGGTGTTTAGCTTAGCGTGGCCGATTAAAGAATACGAAGGCGACCAAACAGAGATCTTCTCTTTCAATATTGGCAAAACTTTTTAAAAGGCATACACTCGGCAAGTTTTGCTGACTATAACAAGGTAACAAGGAGTTTATTTTGAACAAGATGGTAAATCGCGCGCTGATGACGTTAGTTTTGTTAGGCGCGCCGTTAATGGCACATGCTGAGAAAATTGCCGTAGTGGATATGGGCGCTGTGTTCGAACAGCTACCACAACGTGAACAGATCTCTCAATCTCTGAAGAAAGAGTTTGGCGATCGCATGGCTGATGTCCAAAAAATGCAAGAAGAAATGCGCTCTCTAATGGAGAAGCAGCAACGTGACGGTGCGTTAATGAACGATGCACAAAAAACGGAACTGGTTCGTAAAATGGAATCGCTAAAATCTGAATATCAGTTAAAAGGCAAAGCATTGGATGAAGACTTACGTCGTCGCCAAGGTGAAGAGCAAAATAAACTGTTAGTTAAAGTGCAGAAAGCCATCAACACTATCGCTGAAAAAGACCAATATGATTTGGTATTACAACGTGGTGCAGTCATTTATGTTAAGCCTAACGCTGACATCAGTGGCAAAGTGGTTGAAGCCTTAAGCAAAGGCAAGTAATAGATGAATAGTGTGACTTTAAAAGAGCTAGGCCTGTTATTAGACGGTGATATCCAAGGCGACGAAACGCTAATTATTGATAGTGTGGCGACCTTGGAACATGCCAAAGCAGGTCAAATCTCTTTTTTAGCCAACAGTAAATATCGCTCTCAGCTTGAGGAGACTCAAGCGAGCGCGGTGTTATTGTCAGCTAAAGATGCGCAGGATTATCAAGGTACTGCGTTAATTGTAAAAGATCCTTATGTCGGTTTTGCCCGTGTTGCCCAGTATTTGGACACTACGCCTAAAGCGGCGGTGGGTATCCATCCTTCGGCTCAAATTGACGCTTCTGCCCATATAGGTGAAGGTGTTGCGATTGGGGCGAATGCGGTTATTGGTGCGAACGTCATTTTGGGTGAAAATGTCCAGATAGGTGCCGGTGTAGTGCTCGGACAAGATGTGGTTATTGGCTCAAAAACGCGTTTGTGGGCTAATGTTACCGTCTATCACGATGTGCATTTAGGACAAGATTGTATTATCCATTCGGGCGCTGTATTAGGCTCCGATGGTTTTGGTTATGCCAATGAACGCGGTCAGTGGATTAAAATCCCACAAACGGGCGGCGTTCGTATCGGCGATCGGGTTGAGATAGGTGCGAATTCAACGGTAGATCGGGGTGCATTAGGCCATACCGAGATCCACGATGGGGTGATTATCGATAACCAAGTACAAATTGCCCATAACGATATTATCGGTGAAAATACCGCAATCGCTGGCAGTACGACTATCGCTGGCAGTGTCACTATTGGTAAATATTGCATTATTGGCGGTAGTTGTGCCATCGCAGGTCATTTGAGCATTGCCGATGGTGTGCATGTGTCTGGTGCTACCAATATTACCACTAATATGCGTGAGCCCGGTTTATACTCTTCTGCCACAGTGGCAATGGACAATAAACTTTGGCGTAAAAATACAGTTCGTTTTCGTCAGTTAGATGAACTGTTCCAGCGTGTTAAAACGTTGGAAAAAAATTTAAAAACACCAGATTAATTGCTCCAAGGCAATTTGAGGAACTCGGTTCGTGTCTAATCAAATGAACACTATGGATATTAAAGAAATACTTAAATATCTACCCCATAGATATCCATTCCTATTGATCGATCGTGTGCTTGATTACACTCCTGGTGTTAGTCTGCAGGCGATCAAAAACGTTTCAATAAATGAGCCATTTTTTCAGGGACATTTCCCGGTTCAGCCTGTGATGCCAGGCGTGCTTATTTTAGAAGCCATGGCGCAGGCAACTGGCCTGTTAGCCTTCAAAACCATGAGCAGTGATGTGCCACCTCCAGGGGTGTTGTATTACTTTGCTGGTATCGACAATGCGCGTTTTAGACGTGTGGTTGAGCCAGGAGATCAAATCCATTTTGATGTCAAAATGATTAAAGAGCGCCGCGGGATTGGCGTCTTCTACGGTGAGGCCAAAGTGGATGGTGAAGTGGTTTGTTCCGCTGAAATCATGTGTGCCCGCAGAGAGATTAGTCAGTGATAGATACATTAGCGTTTGTGCATCCCGATGCAAAAATTGGCAATAACGTCACCATTGGCCCTTGGACTTATATCGGTGCAGGCGTTGAAATTGGTGATGATTGTTGGTTGAGTTCCCATGTGGTGGTCAAAGGCCCAACGATTATTGGCAAAGGTAATCGTATTTTTCAATTCGCCTCAGTAGGTGAAGAGTGCCAAGACAAAAAGTACGCTGGCGAACCCACACGACTGATCATTGGTGACAATAACGTCATCCGTGAAAACGTGACTATCCACCGCGGTACAGTCCAAGATAACAGTGAGACGCGTATTGGGTCGAACAACCTGTTTATGAACTATGTGCATATCGCCCATGACTGTGTGGTCGGCGACAATGTGATCATGGCCAATAACGCTTCTATCGCGGGTCACGTACATGTGGGTGATTGGGCGATTTTAGGCGGCATGACAGGTGTTCACCAGTTTGTGCATATCGGTGCCCATGCGTTTACTGCAGGTTGTTCTTTAGTGCTGCAGGATGTACCTCCCTTTGTGATGGCGGCGGGTCAACCGACGATTCCACGCGGTTTAAACAGCGAAGGCATGAAACGTCGTGGTTTTTCTAAAGAAAGCCAATTGGCAGTGCGCCGTGCTTATAAAACCTTATATCGCAGCAGCTTGACAGTTGAAGAAGCGATTGAAGCGTTGGCTGAAGATGCGCAGAGCGATGAGCAAGTGAAATTGTTCCTTGAATTTGTAAAGTCATCGAATCGCGGCATTATTCGCTAACTTGATGACCACACGACAACAAAAGGGCATTTTTATGCCCTTTTGTATTATTGGCTTAAGCCTATTGGGTGGTTAGACGTTGTCGTTAGCAATGTCCTTGTGTATTCAACCATCAATGAGCTTAATCATTAATTTACAGCAGTATGGCTTGGCATGATGCGTTTTAGCTGTTGTTCGCCCCGTCATCCAATGTCATTCATTCATGAGACATGATTGGTTTATGAGCAATAAAACTCCATTAGTGTTTGCCATGGTTGCCGGAGAACTCTCGGGCGATATTTTAGGCGCAGGTTTAATGGCGGCGCTGCAAAAGACTCATCCCGATGCGCATTTTGTCGGTATCGGTGGTCCCCGCATGGAAGCCCTTGGCTTTAAATCCCTGTTTGCGATGGAAGAACTCGCCGTGATGGGAATTGTTGAAGTGCTATCCCGTTTGCCTCGTTTATTAACAGTACGTGCCTCCCTGATTAAAGAGATTACCGCGCTTAAGCCCGATTGTTTTATTGGCATTGATGCACCGGACTTTAATATTGGTCTTGAGCTTAAACTCAAAGCGCGCGGCATTAAGACGGTCCATTATGTGAGTCCGTCTGTGTGGGCGTGGCGCCCAAAACGGATATTCAAAATCGCCAAGGCTACTCATATGGTGCTATCGCTGTTGCCCTTTGAGAAAGCGTTTTACGATCAGCATCAGGTGCCTTGTACCTTTGTGGGTCATACTTTGGCTGACGATATTCCTTTCCAAAGTGATAAAGCTGCAGCCCGTGCCTTGCTTGGATTAGATGCCGATGCTGAATACTTAGCGATTCTGCCCGGTTCCCGTGGTGGAGAGCTAAAGCAACTGGCTGAGCCTTTTGTTAAGGCGGCTTTACTGATTAAACAGAACTTCCCTGATATACGTTTTGTGACCCCGCTGGTGAATCAAAAACGCCGTGACCAATTTGAGCAAGCACTGAAGGATTTTGCGCCTGATCTTGAAATCCACATGATTGAAGGCCAGTCCCGTGAAGTGATGGCAGCGGCCGATGGCATTTTATTGGCCTCTGGCACTGCGACGTTAGAAGCCATGTTGGTCAAGCGTCCTATGGTGGTGGCTTATCGTGTGAGCCCGATAACCTATCGCATTGCTAAGCGCATGATGCAGGTCGAGCGTTTCTCGTTACCGAATTTGCTTGCTGGAAAAGATCTCGTCCCAGAACTTATCCAAGAAGATTGCACCCCAGAGAAAATTGCGGCGGCCGTGACCCTTGAGCTCAATCGCGATTTTGCGCCGCTTAAAGCTGAGTTTGAAGCACTACACCAAGTATTACGTCGTGATGCGAGCTTAAAAGCTGCAGAAGCGGTAATGGCGCTGGTTGAGCCTAAACACACTCAGGCTAAATTACCGGAGGCTAATTAGTGGCAACCTATAAAAGTTTAACTGAAGCCGATTTGCTGGCCTTTTCGACGGGGTTGATTGCCGGAGTGGATGAAGTCGGCCGTGGCCCCTTAGTCGGCGACGTCGTCACTGCCGCAGTGATTTTGGATCCGAGCAAGCCCATCAGTGGCCTGAATGATTCGAAAAAACTCACTGAGAAGCGCCGCGAAACTCTGTTCGATGAGATTTGTGATAAAGCTTTGTGTTATCACGTTGGCCGCGCCAGTCCTGCTGAAATCGATGAGCTGAATATTCTGCACGCCACTATGTTGGCGATGCAGCGCGCGGTTGCTGGGCTTAATATTGCCCCTGAGCTTGTGCTTGTGGATGGTAATCGTAGCCCCATCTTTATTGCCCATAATGGCGTCTCGCTTACCAGTCACAGCATCATTAAAGGTGATGGTTTAATTGCCAGTATTAGTGCCGCATCGATTATCGCCAAAGTGACGCGGGATCGTGAGATGGATGTGCTCGATGCTGCTTATCCGCAATATGGTTTTGCTCAGCATAAAGGCTATCCAACAAAGGCACATTTTGAGGCCATCGCCGAACATGGGGTATTTGACCAATATCGTAAAAGTTTCAAACCCGTCAAAGCATTACTGGGACTGTGAGCGCTGATTTTTAGCATTTGATCCAAACAAGCCGAAATAGGTATCTTGAGGTTGTTTGGGTATATAGTTGCCGTTATCCTGCAAAGTCACTGGCTCTGGCTGCGTGACTTTGTTAGGCTGCTTTCTAGTTATTGTTAACCTGCTATTCAAAGATAATCCTAATTATGTCCGATCCTCGTTTTGTGCATCTTCGTGTCCACAGTGACTTCTCTATGACCGATGGCGTGGCCAAGGTTAAGCCGATTTTGGCGCAGGTGGAAGCGCAGGGAATGGCGGCTGTCGCCCTGACTGATCAAAACAACTTTTGTGGTTTGGTGAAGTTTTACAGTGGTTGCCATGGTGCGGGGATCAAGCCGATAATCGGCGCCGATTTTTGGATGCAAGTGCCTGGATTTGAAGGCGAATTATGCGCCTTGACCATCATTGCGATGAACAATGTCGGTTATCAGAATCTGACCCAAATTATCAGTCAAGCCTATTTGCGTGGCCAAGTGGCCGGCCGTGTAGTGATAGACCAAGAGTGGTTACTCACCTATAACGAAGGCATTTTGTTGTTATCAGGCGCCAAAGAAGGCGATCTGGGTAAGGCGCTGCTCAAGGGCAATGGCACACAAGTCGAATCTTTATGTGAGTTTTATCAAACCCATTTCGCCGATCGCTATTTTCTTGAACTTATCCGCACTGGACGCCCAGACGAAGAGCGCTATCTGCACATGGCTGTGGCCTTAGCGCAGGAGAAAGGGATTCCCGTGGTCGCCACCAATCAGGTGGTGTTCCTTAAACCTGAAGATTTCGATGCCCATGAAATTCGCGTCGCTATCCACGATGGCTTTACCCTTGCCGATCCTCGCCGACCTAAAAAATACAGTGAACAGCAGTATTTGCGTAGCGAAGAGGAAATGTGTGAACTATTCGCCGACATTCCTGCGGCGTTGGCGAACAGTGTCGAAATCGCTAAACGCTGTAATGTAACGATCCGTTTATACGAATATTTCCTGCCCAACTTCCCGACGGGCGATATGTCCATCGAAGACTTTCTGGTCGATTGTTCGAAGAAGGGTCTTGAAGAGCGGCTCGAGTTTTTGTTCCCCGATCCTGAAGTGCGCGCCGAGAAACGCGGCGAATACGATGAGCGCCTCGACATTGAACTTAAAGTGATCAACCAGATGGGTTTCCCTGGTTACTTCTTGATCGTAATGGAGTTCATCCAATGGGGTAAAGATAACGGTATTCCAGTAGGGCCTGGTCGTGGCTCGGGCGCGGGTTCACTCGTGGCCTATGCGCTTAAGATTACCGATTTAGACCCATTGGAATTTGATCTGCTATTCGAGCGATTCCTCAATCCAGAGCGGGTTTCCATGCCCGACTTTGACGTCGACTTTTGTATGGATAGACGTGATGAGGTTATTGATCACGTGGCCGAATTGTACGGCCGTGAAGCGGTATCGCAAATCATCACCTTCGGTACTATGGCGGCGAAAGCGGTTATCCGTGACGTTGGCCGTGTGCTGGGTCATCCCTATGGTTTTGTTGACCGAATTTCTAAACTCATTCCACCAGAACCAGGCATGACGCTGGCGAAAGCGTTTGAGGTTGAGCCTGCACTGCAAGAATCCTATGATGCCGATGAAGACGTCAAAGATCTGATCGACATGTGCCGTAAGCTAGAAGGTGTGACCCGTAACGCCGGTAAGCACGCGGGTGGTGTGGTGATTGCACCGACAAAAATTACCGATTTTGCGCCGCTCTATTGCGACGCTGAAGGTAAAAACCCAGTAACCCAATTCGATAAAAACGACGTCGAAACTGCAGGTCTGGTTAAATTCGACTTTTTGGGTTTACGTACTTTGACTATCATCGACTGGGCACTGGAGATGGTGAATAAGGTCGAAGTCAAAAACGGTCGTCCGCCTGTGCGTATTGAAGCGATTCCGTTAACGGATCCTGCGTCGTTCCGCCTGTTGCAAAAGTATGAAACCACAGCAGTATTCCAGCTGGAATCCCGTGGTATGAAGGATTTGATTAAGCGTCTGCAGCCCGACTGTTTTGAAGACATGATCGCACTGGTGGCATTGTTCCGACCCGGTCCGTTGCAATCGGGCATGGTAGATAACTTTATCGAGCGTAAGCATGGGCGCGAGGAAGTATCTTATCCCGATTCTCAGTACCAGCATGAATCACTAAAAGAACTGTTATCGCCAACCTACGGCATTATTCTGTATCAAGAGCAAGTGATGCAGATTGCACAGGTGCTGTCGGGTTACACCCTTGGTGGCGCCGATATGCTCCGCCGTGCTATGGGTAAGAAAAAGCCCGAAGAGATGGCCAAGCAGCGCAGCATTTTTAAAGAAGGCGCAATCAATAACGGCGTCGACGGCGATTTGTCGATGAAGATCTTCGACTTAGTGGAAAAGTTCGCCGGCTACGGTTTTAACAAATCTCACTCAGCCGCCTATGCGTTGGTGTCTTATCAGACCTTATGGCTAAAAACCCATTATCCTGCGCAGTTTATGGCGGCGGTAATGTCGGCTGATATGGACAACACAGATAAAATTGTGACCTTGGTCGATGAATGTGAGCGTATGGGGCTACCGCTCATTCCTCCGGATGTGAACAAAGGCTTGTTCAAATTTACCGTTGATGATGATCTGCGCATTGTTTATGGCATTGGTGCCATTAAAGGTGTGGGTGAAGGCCCAGTTGAATCGATTTTAGAGGCGCGTAAGGATGGCCCCTTCGTGGATCTATTCGATTTTTGCGCCCGTATCGATTTGAAAAAGCTCAATAAGCGCGTGATTGAAAAGCTTATCTGCGCGGGGGCACTCGATACTCTTGGACCACATCGTGCGTCTATGATGGCAACCTTGCCCGAAGCGATTCGCGCCGCCGATCAACACGCTAAAGCTGAGGCGATTGGTCAACACGATATGTTTGGTTTGCTCAACAGTGAACCCGAAGATAGTAAGCAGCAGTTTGTTGAATGTACCCCTTGGCCGGATAAAATTTGGCTCGAAGGCGAGCGTGAAACCTTAGGCTTGTATTTGACCGGTCATCCGATCAATCAATATTTAAAAGAGCTTAAGCATTACACTTCTGGCCGTTTGAAAGATGTGCATCCGACCGAGCGCGGTAAAACCGCTAAGGCTGCGGGATTAGTGGTGGCAACACGCGTGATGTTGACTAAGCGCGGCTCGAAAATGGGCCTGTTGACGCTTGATGATAAGAGCGCGCGTCTTGAAATCATGTTGTTTACCGAAGCCTTTGAAAAGTTTAATCATCTGCTGGAGAAAGACCGCATCCTCATTTGTGAAGGTGAGGTGAGTTATGATGATTTTGCCGGCGGTAACCGTATGACGGCGCGTAACATTATAGATATCAGTGAGGCGCGCAGCCACTTTGCCAAAGCGCTGGAAATTGATATGGATGGCAGCGAGTTAACACCATCGGCGTTAGACACTTTCGAGCAAGCCCTAAGCCCGTGGCGTAACGGTGCTGTGCCTGTGGTGATCAATTACACTCAAGCTCAAGCCAAAGGTCAGTTTAGGTTAGCCGATGCTTGGCGAGTGAATCCGACCGATGACTTGATGCTCTCGCTCGAATCGCTCCTCGGGCCAAACAAGGTGAGAATTTTATTCTAATGTTGGCGAATGTCTTAGGTGTAAACAGATGAAGTTAACTTATGTCGGCTAAGCGTGACGAAGCGTTGACTGCTGGCGATCTCAGCGCGCATATCTGTGATTTTTTGGCAGCGCAATCCTTAGCGCCTGACAGCAAGTTAGTGCTGGCTTACAGTGGCGGAGTTGATTCCGAAGTCTTGGCCTTTGGTTTAAGCCAGTTTGCACGGCAACATCCGGAGTTTAATTATCAGCTAGTGTATGTACACCATGGCCTAAGCGATAACGCTGAGGCTTGGGCACTGCATTGCCTTGAGCGGGGCCTGTATTACGATCTGCCCGTGACGGTTGAGCGAGTCACGGTTAATCGTGGGCCAAGATTGAGCCTTGAAGCCGAAGCGCGCAAAGCGCGTTATCTGGCGATTGAGCGGCATTTAAGTGCCAATGATGTGTTGCTGACGGCTCACCATGAAGACGATCAGCTTGAGACTATCTTACTGGCACTCAAGCGGGGTCAGGGGCCTAAAGGGCTGGCGGCCATGGGACAAGTGCAAGCATTAGCACATGGCAGACAACTGCGGCCGTTATTGGATATCAGCCGTGAGCAAATTGAAGCCTACGCAAAACAGCAAGGCTTAGTGCATATCGAAGATGAAAGTAATCAAGACGATAAGTTCGATCGTAATTTTTTACGTTTAGAAATCATTCCCCGTTTAAAAGCGCGTTGGCCGAGTATCGCTGCAACCGCGAGTCGTAGCGCGGCATTGTGCGCCGAGCAACAGGCAACGCTGGATTTACAGGTGAGTGAACGTTTACCTTTATGGTTAACCCAAGCGCCTTACCATACTCAAAGTGTATTTAAACTCGAGGGTTTTGCCGAGCAGTCAGCCGACTGGCAAGCGTTACTCTTGCGGGGATTTATCGAATCACAAGGTTTTGCCTTGCCCTCAAAGGTGCTGCTTAATCAGATCATCACTCAGCTGTTAACCGCGAAAGATGATGCCAAAGTGCATATTCGTGTCGGTGAGTGTGAAATCCGCCGCTTTGCTAATCAAGTGTATTTATTTAAGTATCAAACTCACAAACGTCACACTCAGCCTGTGAGTTGGACGTTGACACAGCATGACTTTATTTCTTTATTACAGGGAGATAGTGCCGAATTAGTCGTGTCGCCAGCGGGCTTAGCAAATGGTGAGCAGATTAGGCTGATAGTGACAAAGCAAGGGGCTAGAGCTCGCTTTCCTCGGCCAGATGAAGTGGTTAGCGTGCGTTATCAACTTGCGGGTCAATGTCGCTGTCATCCCCATTCCCGTGGCAAGGGCCGAGAATTAAAGAAACTGTGGCAAGAGTTTGCCGTTCCGCCTTGGGTACGTGAAAAGATCGGTTTCGTGTTCTATAACGAGCAACTGGTGATGGCGATTGGGCTGTGGGTTGAAAAAAGCTTTATTCTTGAGTCGAATGGACTAGGTTTGCAGGTCTCTCAAACTTCTGTTTAAGTGCTTGTTTAAGCTTTTTTTCAAGAGCTTGTTCAAGTGCCTGTTGGCGAAGCAAGGGGTTTGGGTTGGGAGTTGTCGCTGGAGTTTTTGTGAGTCGTTGCGGCGTTATTCTTTTTAAGTAGGAAAGCAGCAAAGTAAGAAAGAGTAGGTCGCAGCACGTCAGTTTGATTCGAATCTTCCTTGAGATCTACATTGAGATATTAACCTTCCTTTAGTTTTGAACCTTCACCGATTACGCGCTGCGAGTGAGTTATCGCATTTCATTTGGCATCCCTGCGTGTCTAAACTAATTGATTTTGGCTGAGTTTATAGCAGTTACGCCCGGCTGCTTTGGCTTGATATAGTGCCTTATCGGCAAGTTCATAAAGTTGTTCGGCTTCAATGGTATCGTGTGATTCTGCCGCACCTAGACTACAGCTCACTCCAAACTGAGTGAAACTACTGTGCTGATTGATGGCCGACACAATCCGTTCGCACAACAAGCCTGCCGCATGAATATTACCTTGGACAATAATAACGAATTCGTCACCACCAATCCGGAATGCTTGATCCGTATTACGTATGGTCGCACGAATGATGTCGCCAAATTCCTTCAGAATATAATCACCGCACTTATGGCCGAATTTATCATTTAGCTGTTTAAAGTTATCTAAATCGAGCACTATGAGTGCGACAGAGCCTTGTTTTCTATGGGCTCTGGCGGTCGCATTGCTGAGACTTTGACTGTAGTAATGGCGATTACCTAAACCTGTGAGCGAGTCAAACATGGCTTGCATCGACATTTCTTGGTATTGCATCGCATTTAATAACGGTTGCAATAACAGCGGCTCAATCTCTTTCAGGTTCGAGGTTTGCGATGGCGTCAGTGGCGTCAATAACTGGTACTGAATCGTCAGCGGCATACCAGCACATATCAGCTGTCGTTTGACGCTGATACCATAACGTTTGCCCCAGCTTAATTTATGTTCGCCATAACTTAAGCGCACACCTTGGATCGGCAAGTGTTGTCCCAGCACTTTGCCATAGCAGGCAAAGACTGTCCTTGGATCTAAACTGGCGTGCAGTTGTTGGATCACTTGTACCAAGTCCAATGGATTATCATTGGGACTATAATGTTCTGTTTGATAGCGATATTCGTCGGGATATAGCTCGGTCGCTAGGCCAAAGTCCATAATCATCACTCCAGCAAATGTTAGTGCGATACATCTCTTACCTAGTCTAAGCAAATACCGTGCCGTTATATTTGTTAATAAAATTTGTCTTTGTTAGTCATTCAGTTAAGCTTAAAACTCAGCGTTAGTTTTTTTTGACACGTCAGCATTTTGACAGGAGTCATAGCCCCAATGGAACATAGCTTCTTAATCCAAGTACTACTTATGCTAGTGATTGCCATTGTGGCTATTGCTGTGCTGCGCCGTTTGGGCTTACCCGCAATTCTGGCTTATTTACTCACTGGTGTAGTGAGTGGACCGAGCGGTTTTCATTGGTTTACCCAGCATCAAATGCAATCTGTCGCTGAACTTGGGGTAGTGCTACTGATGTTTACCTTAGGCTTAGAGTTCTCTGTGCCGCGGCTGTGGGCCATGCGCCGTACCGTATTTGGCTTAGGCAGTGCACAGATGGTAATAACGACCCTGTTGACTATGGGCGTGGCCCTGTTGTGTGGTCTTAATTGGGTAGAAGCCTTGGTTATCGGAGCTGCCATTGCCTTATCATCCACTGCCATAGTCCTTAAATTACTCAATGAGCAAGGATGGTTGCGTCGTCGTCATGGTGAGCTATCCGTCAGTGTCTTATTATTCCAAGATTTAGCGGTTGTGCCGCTGTTGATCCTATTGCCATTATTGGCCAATGGCGGCGAACCTTTGATGCTTGCGGATATCGCCTTTGCCTTACTCAAAGGTATTTTGGCCTTTTTCCTCTTGATGGCTTTTGGCAAATGGGCACTGCCGCGGATTTTTGACGAAGTTGCCCGCTCCCGCTCTAACGAACTCTTCGTGTTATCAACACTGGTGGTGGCCTTAGTGACAGGCGCATTTACCCAATGGTTGGGGTTATCTATGGCATTGGGGGCATTTATGGCGGGTATGCTACTAGGAGAAAGCCAGTACCGTCGCCAACTTGAGGCGGATATCCGGCCGTTTCGCGATCTATTGATGGGGCTGTTTTTCATCTCCATCGGCATGATGCTGGACTTTACCTTAGTGATGCGTTTCTGGTGGCAGATATTGTTGATCTTAGTGGCCGTTGTAATAGGTAAGGCGCTGATCATTCATGGGATCTTAAGATTGGTTGGTGAACCCTTTCGGATTGCGATGAGCACCGCCATGAGCCTAGCCCAAGTGGGCGAATTTAGTTTTGTGGTGTTGGCTTTAGCGGTTAACTATCAACTTTTAGACAATGAAATCAGTACCATGTTAGTCATGGTCGCCGTACTTTCCATGACGATAGCCCCGTGGTTAGTTCGCCATAGTGTGGATATTGCTAAGTGGGTGTTAGGAATAAGGCAGGCAAAACATGTGGATGAAGCTGTGCCACTCTTGATGGATGAGCATGATCTGGTGATGATTTTTGGTTACGGCCGAGTCGGGCAGACTATCGCCCGTTTTTTGAAAACTGAAGCTGTACCTTATCTGGTCATGGATCTCGATCCGACTCGTGTCTCTGAGGCGCGTCGTGCCGGCGAACCTATTTACTTCGGGGATGTGTGTAAACGGGCGATGTTAAAACAAATAGGCGTTAAGCAGGCCAAGATGATCGTCATCACTTTTTGTGAATCGCGCAGTTTAGAAGAAGTCCTACCCTTATGTAAGTTATTGGCGCCAGAAGCTAAAATTTTAGTCAGAACTAAAGACGACAGTGATCTAGACTTGCTGAAAAAAGCGGGTGCCAATCAAGTGATCCCAGAATCTTTAGAAGGTAGTTTGATGCTAGTGTCACAGGTATTGCATCAATGCGGTGTGCCATTAGCGCGGATTTTAAAACGTTTAGAGTCAGAGCGGCGCAATCATTATCAATTTTTACATGGTTTTTTTTCCGGTACAGAAACCGACTTCACCTTAGAGTCATTGCATGCGGTGGCGTTACCGCGTGGCGCAGATGCGATTGGTAAAACCGTTGCCGATATTATGTGGGAAACCTTAAGAGTTGAGTTAAGGGCGATTCGTCGCAGTGGCGCCGAAGTGGAACATCCTGAGCAGGACTGGGTTTTTCGTGCAGGGGATATCTTACTGATAGTGGGTAAACCACGAAGACTTGAGAAAGCGGAAGCTAAACTGCTGCACGGCTAAAGGTTAATGGTCAGCGTGAGTGATGGATGAAAACGCAGATATAAAAATGCCGACATAATGTCGGCATTTTTGTCTGGAACTTGTTAACTTAAATTAGACAAAGTCTAATTACAGAATAACTACGTTCGCAGCTTGAGGACCTTTTTGGCCTTGTTCGATATCAAAAGAAACCTTTTGACCTTCAGCAAGAGTTTTAAAGCCTTCTGAAACGATTGCGCGGAAATGAACGAATGCGTCAGCGCCACCATTGTCAGGAGAAATAAAACCAAAACCTTTATCTTCGTTAAACCATTTAACTACACCAGTAGTTTTAGACATGAATGTCTCCAAAATTTTCAAACAAATAATTCGCAATTATGCGGGATGTTAGCCAGAAATAGAATTATTTACATTGATGATAAGTTATGAGTGGAAAGCTTCATGACAGCAAAAAATATTACAGGCGTAGCGAAGGTTTTCAAATACATAATATTGCTTATAAATAGGTCTGAATCACAGGCCGGAGTGCAGATTAACACACTCTAGGGGTTTGTATAGCTTTATTTTGAAATACCTTTCATCTATAGAGAGAATTATGGAAAGATTTTTGGAAAGCTATTCTTTATAACTGTTTATATTCAAATGGATACGAAGCTAGTTTGAAAGTTATCGAGCGTAAAAAATATTTTGTCTGTTTGTCGCGACTTAGTGACAGTTTGCCTATTAGGTGTCTGTGGATGTTGAAAGGCGACCTGAATGCCAGAGACAGGATTCAGTCACGCTTAGTTACGTTATTAAATTGTTGCTTATTTGTGTTGGTGATATTCTCGTCAGCAAAATAACAGCGTGCTTGAGCTTTAGATTTAGATTCAGTGCGAAAACTGTAGACCAATATAATAAGAAGGGAGAATGATGTTGAAAACACTACTAAAACGGATTGGACTCGGTAGCTTAGTCTTAGTGCTGTTATTCGTGGCGCTGGCCGCCCATGAATGGTTTGCGAAAAAGCCGTTTTTCTTTCGCGCGTTTCTAGACAGAAGTGTGGTCAAGATGGCTTTCGAAAGCCCTGAAACCTTGACCTCATTGGGCTTCTTAGAATCGGTAGGAATTACAGGCCATAACGCCGAGTTGGATGATGATAGTCCAGAGGCGATGGATAAGACTTTCGCGCAAGTGCGAGATCTGCGTGAAACCTTATTGAGCTATTCCGATGCGGATTTAGATGAAAATCAACGTATCTCCAAGGATATTGCCTTATATCTTGCCGATTTCGCATTGGTCTCTGAGCCGTATCGTTACCATAACTATCCGCTGAATCAGTTGTTTGGTGTGCAAAACGGGTATCCCAGCTTTATGCAGGCGCAGCACCAAGTCCATTCTGTTGGCGATGCTGAAAACTATCTGTCGCGTTTACAAAAGGTGAAACTTAAGTTTGCGCAAACTCTCGAAGGCTTAAAAATCCGTGAAGCTAAAGGGATTATTCCACCTAAGTTTGTGATTGAGCGGGTACTGACCGAGATGAATGATTTTGTCGCGACGCCGATTCAAGACAATATCCTATACAGTTCATTCAAAACCAAATTAGCTGACACGGATATCAGTGCCGATGAGCAAGCACGGTTATTGGCCGCCGCCGAAGCGGACATTAAAGGTTACGTGCATCCAGCGTATCAATTATTTATCGACTACTTTACCCAGTTACAAGCCAAAGCGGGGACGGATGATGGTTATTGGGCGCTGCCAAATGGCGACCTTGCCTATGAGCAATTGCTGAAGTTCTTTACGACCACTAATTACACTGCTGACGAAATCCATGCCAAAGGGCTGGCAGAGGTGGATCGCATTCAGAGCGAGATCATGACTATCTTAGCCGCTGAAGGTTACGATGTGAGCCAAGGTTTCTCGGTCGCGATTGAAGCATTAGCCGCCGATCCTAAGTTTTACTACGAAGATAGCGATGCGGGTAGGGCGCAAATTCTGGTTGATTATCAGCATATTCTTGATGAAGTGAATGCGGGACTCGGTGATGCCTTCCGTATTCGACCCGAAGCGGGCATGGAAGTAGTACGAATCCCTGAATTTAAAGAGAAAACAGCACCGGGTGCCTATTATCAGCAGCCCGCGATTGACGGCAGTCGTCCGGGGCGTTTCTATGCCAATTTATATGACATCAAGGCAACGCCTAAATACGGTATGCGCACTTTAGCCTATCACGAGGGGATCCCTGGGCATCATTTCCAAATCGCAGTGGCGATGGAGTTAGAGGGTATGCCACTTATTCGTAAGATGGCGCCTTTTACGGCGTACATTGAAGGTTGGGCTTTATATAGCGAACGTTTGGCGTGGGAACTTGGTTTTCAAAAGGATCCCTTTGATAATATCGGTCGTCTGCAGGCTGAATTGTTCCGTGCTGTGCGTTTAGTGGTAGATACGGGCATTCACCATAGCCGTTGGACTCGCGAGCAAGCGATCGACTATATGAAGAAAAATACTGGCATGTCCGATCGTGATGTCACGGCAGAGATTGAGCGTTATATCGTTATGCCAGGCCAAGCGACGGCCTATAAAGTCGGCATGATGAAAATTCTCGAACTGCGCGAAAAAGCCAAGTCTGCCCTAGGGGATAAGTTTGATCTCAGAGACTTCCATGATGTGGTGCTGAAAAATGGCGCTGTGCCCTTGGATATCTTAGAAACATTGGTCGATCGCTACATTGCTGATACAAAAAGTACTGAAGCTAAAGCAAAAAGCTAAAGCTAAAGCAAAAGTTTAGCCCTTGGTTGTAACCGTTAACGCTTAGTGATTAATGCAAGGCTAACACCTGATTTATCAATGGCTTTATGCGAGTTTAAATCCATATCCTGTCTGCGAGTAAGTGTGTTCTCTTAATCTTGCAGGCAGGGTGGGTTTATCGATAGAGGCTATCATTCTGGCTTTCGGCCAAGGCTTTCAATACAATCCCACACAACTCATTGATAAATGTCGCTCGGCAATGGCTTGCTATTGTTAGGTATCGATATTTTTAGTTTCAAGGTTTTTACATGAATCGCTTGTCCCCCCAAGAACCTATCCAATTGACTCGCACCACTATTGAGTCATTATTCACGCCGCCAACCTTAATGCGCGCCCGTGATTATGTGATGAAGGGACGGGTCTTGAGCGCCAAAGCGAATGCTGATTTTCGTCATATTGAAGGTCGCGTCATGGGGACGGAATCCCAGCCCTATCGGCAAGATATTCGCCTCGTGAGTGTTAACCATAAGTTGATCATGAATGGCTTCTGTTCATGCCCCGCCACTGGGCATTGCAAGCATATTGCCGCCGTGCTTTACAGTTTACTGAGTGATAGAACCGTTGAAGATCAACGTATTGCCCAGTGGTTACATCTGCTAGACGAAAGTGATGATCTCACGGTTTCAAATGTCGATTTACTTTATGACGATCGCGTGCTGTACGTGTTATCCAAAGATGATAACGGCGTTTTCCTTGAACTAAGAAAAGGCAAGCTGGCGAAGAAGGGCGGCTATAACAAAGGCTCGAAAATCGCGTTATCCGATGTGCAATACTATATGCCCGCTTGGATTGGCGCCGAAGACGTGCTCATCATCAATCTTATTATGTCGACTCGCCGCCACGGTGCCTCGCGTCTGTATCTTAAAGCTCAGTTAGGTGCCATGGCGCTGGAAAAAATGCTCGTCACTGGGCGGTGTTTTTGGGAAGAGAGCCGTTTAGCGCTCACCCGAGGTGAACCGTTAAAGCCTGAATTTATTTGGCTGGATAAGGATGCCGAGCATAAGCAGATGCAGTTAACGCTGCCCAATAAGGACAATTGGGAGCTGATCCCCTGCGAGCCGCCGACTTATATCGATTTAGATTATTTTAAGATAGGCGCATTAGAGACAGAGATCAGCGTTGAAAAACTGTTGTTACTCAGCCAGATGCCGCCAGTGCCTAGCTCGCAGATTGAAATGGTGAGTCACAAACTGATTAAGCATTTTTCGGCAAAAACCGTACCTACGCCCGCTTCGATTGATTTTGTCGAGCTGCAAGCGCCGCTGCAAGTCAGGTTGACCTTAACCTCGCAGGATTTACCTGAGTTTGCTATGGCGCAGCCACTGGTGCTGCTGGAGTTTGTCTATCAAGACGTGGTACTTGGCGGCCAATATCCCGACGAGCCCTTGTCCTTAGTTACCCATCAAGGCAAAACCTATCAAGTCGCGCGTCAACTCGATGCGGAAATGGATGCGATTAATCGTTTAATGGCATTGGAACTGGTGGAGCTGGCGCCTTCTTTTATCCCTAACAGTGGCAGCTATGTTAGCATTTGGGGTTTAGGGTCACTGCCAGAAACCATTGATGCTTGGTTGCACTTTATTCAACAGGAAATCCCGGCGCTAGAGGCCTTAGGCTACCAAGTGCATTTTGCCGACCATTTCAGTTTGAATGTGATTGATACCCCGCTGGCGATTGAACTGGATGATGCCCAAGAGGGTTGGTTCTCCCTGTCACTGAATGCCGATATCGATGGCCAAATGGTGCCTATGCTGCCGTTAATTGCCACTTGGCTTAAGCAGTATGGTGAACCGGCAGACGATGCAGAATTACTGCTACCCAGCCCGAATGGCGATTGGTTAAAAGTCAAAGCCAGCGTGATTAAGCCGCTGATCAGCATAATTTTAGAACTGTTCGACAGCCATAAAGGCAATAGCGTGTCTTTGCCTAAATACCGTGCCCACCTATTAAATGATTTTGCCGACAGCGATATTCGTCTGCTTAATGGTGAACGGGTACGCAGTTTAGCAACTAAGCTTGAAAATTTTAACGGTGTGTTAGAGGTCGCAGTCCCAGACAACTTACATGCTGAGTTACGCCAGTATCAACAGCAAGGCTTAAATTGGCTCTGTTTTTTAAAGGAATATCAGCTTGGCGGTATTTTGGCCGACGATATGGGACTGGGTAAAACCATTCAAACCTTGGCTTTTTTACTTAAGCAGCAAGCGTTAAAACCCGCAGGGGCGAACCATGCACCGAGCCTCATTATTTGCCCAACGAGCTTGGTGGGTAATTGGGCGAAAGAAGCCGCGAAATTTGCGCCTTCGTTAAAGCTTGTCGTCATTCATGGCGCCTTGCGTAAGCCTTTGCTCGAACGCTTAGGTGAGTTTGATATTGTGGTGACGACCTATCCGCTGATTGTGCGCGACAGTGACTATTATCAACAGCAGGTGTTTGAACATATCGTGCTCGATGAAGCGCAGCAGATTAAAAATGCGCAGGCGAAAGTGACTCAAGTGATTAAAGATCTTAAAGCGCCGTTTAGATTGTGTCTGTCGGGTACGCCGCTTGAAAATCACTTAGGCGAACTTAAGTCTTTGATGGATTTTTGTTTGCCCGGCTTACTCGGCACGAATGCTTTCTTTAATAAATCCTTTAGGCACAAAATTGAACGTTATGGCGATAGGGATCAAGCGCAAATCTTGAGCCAGCGGATTGCGCCTTTTGTGCTGCGCCGAACCAAAGATGAAGTGGTCGGTGAATTACCCCCTAAAACCGAAATCTCCCAGAGCTTAGAGTTAGAAAAAGATCAGCGAAATCTCTACGAGAGTATTCGACTGGTGATGGAGAAAAAACTGCGGGATTTATTTGCCACTCAAGGCGTTGGCAGCAGTCATATTGAGTTTCTCGATGCTTTACTTAAGCTACGCCAAGCCTGCTGCGATCCGCGCTTGGTAAAGTTAGAACAAGCGCAAAAAGTGAAGAGTAATGCTAAGTTAGACTGGCTAAAACAGAACTTGCCCGAGATGGTGCAAGAGGGACGTAAGATATTGATCTTCAGCCAGTTCACTAGCATGCTTAGCCTGATTGAAGCTGAGCTGGTGGACTTGGGGCTCGATTACAGTAAGCTCACAGGGCAAACTCGCCTGCGTCAAGCCCAGATAGATAAGTTCCAAGAGGGCGATACGCCTGTGTTCTTAATTAGCTTAAAAGCGGGCGGTACTGGGCTCAATCTCACCGCGGCCGATACTGTGATCCATTATGATCCTTGGTGGAATCCAGCGGCGGAAAAACAGGCTACGGACAGAGCCCATCGTATCGGCCAAGATAAGCCAGTGTTTGTGTATAAGCTGATTGCCGAAGGGACTGTAGAAGAAAAAATCCAAGAAATGCAGCAGCATAAGCAAAGCCTGGCGGACAGTATTCTCGAAGGTAAAGGTAAGGGCACATGGCAAGGAAGCGCCGATGAATTGTTATCGCTTTTTAGCTAAATCGTGGCCAGTTTATCTAAATTGATTGAATCATTTGACTGAGGTGAACCATGCAGTACCAAGTCGACACTCATACCCATACTGTGGCTTCGAGCCATGCTTATAGCACGATTCATGACTATATTGCCGTCGCAAAACAAAAGGGTATCCGCCTATTTGCGAATACAGATCATGGGCCTGCGATGGCGGATGCGCCGCATTTTTGGCACTTTGTGAATTTAAGAGTGCTGCCACGTATGGTCGATGGCGTCGGGATTTTGCGCGGTATCGAAGCCAATATTAAAAATATCGACGGCGAGATTGATTTCTTTGGCGATTATCTAAAGCAGCTGGATATTGTGCTTGCGGGATTTCATGAGCCGGTTTATCCGCCATCTGATAAGGCAACCCACACAGAGGCTATGATTAATGCGATTAAGAGTGGCAAGGTCGACATCATTACCCATCCGGGAAACCCAGCCTATCCGATTGATATTGAAGCCGTTGCCCGCGCCGCTGCCGAATACAGTGTAGCGCTCGAAATTAACAATTCCTCCTTTGAAGTGTCCCGTAAGGGCAGCGAAGCCAATTGCACTGCGATTGCTAAAGCGGCCAAGGAATTTGGCACTATTTTAGTTATGGGCTCTGATTCCCATGTGGCTTTTAGTTTGGGCGGTTTTGCGCGGGCGCAAGCGATCATCGATGAAGTGGCTTATCCGCCATCACGATTACTCAATCGCAGTCCTTCTGCACTCTTGGCCTTTTTAGCCGCACGTGGTCATGAAACCGTCGCCGATTTGATCCCCTTATTTAGCGACGATGAGCCATGCTGTTGATCCGTGATGAAAATAGTGGCAATTAAAGTGACACCAACTCAATGCGCTGAGGCGAGCACTACAGAAGCTAACATCCCGCAAGTCGTGTTAATCACTGGCGCGAAGAGTCAGCTCGCACAGGCTTTGCTGAGAGTCGCTGC
Source organism: Shewanella scandinavica (assembly GCF_031932065.1). Lineage (NCBI taxonomy): Bacteria > Pseudomonadati > Pseudomonadota > Gammaproteobacteria > Alteromonadales > Shewanellaceae > Shewanella > Shewanella scandinavica. Next base: position 81,849 of record NZ_JAUOES010000005.1, on the reverse strand, counting down.
CGATATTGGCGAGCTAGCCTTAAATAGCAACGCAAACACAAACACAAACATAAGTGCAAACACAGGCGCACCGCTGAAGCTGTATGAGTTAAGTCGCAGTCAGTTAGATATTACCGATGCCGCCAATATTGCAGCAGTGTTTGATCAATATCGACCAAGCTGGGTGATCAATTGCGCGGCCTATAATGCGGTAGACGCTGCTGAGCATGACGCAATCGAAGCGCATCGGGTGAATGCACTCGGCCCTGAGTTATTGGCGCAGCAATGTTTGTTGTCGGGCGCCCGCTTGCTGCATGTGTCGAGCGATTATGTGTTTGGTGGTCAAGCTGTTTGCGAGATTGCTCATGCTGCTGAACGTGTTGTTTGCGATGCTAGAGAAAGTGGCGTTGAACAACATCAAAACCCTGACTTAGCTCCAAATTCAAATCCAAACCATTTACCAAGGCCATTTGCTGAACTCGATGCTCCCGAGCCGTTGTCTGCTTACGGTACGAGTAAGTTGCTTGGTGAGCAGAGGGTAGTGGCGGTCTTGGGTGATTGCGCAACGATTGTGCGCACCTCATGGCTTTACGGTCAAGATGGGCATAATTTTGTCAACACCATGCTGAACTTGATGCGTACTCAGTCAAGTTTGCAGGTGATAGCCGATCAAATCGGCTGCCCGACTTGGAGTGATGCACTCGCTAAGGTGATTTGGCAATTAGTCATGCAGCAGCGCTCGGGCGTATTTCATTACAGCGCTCAAGGCCAGTGCAGTTGGTATGAATTTGCCAGTGAAATCCAGCGACAAGCCCTAGCGCTCAATCTGATAAGTCTACCTGTGGTTATCCAGCCGATTACCAGTGCGGATTATGCTAAGCAGGCACTAAACCGCGGCGTGAGTTTGGCAAAAAGGCCGAGTTATAGTGTGTTGAACAGTGGTAAATTACGCTCCACTTTGGTGACCAATAACACACAGTCGATACCTGATAACGTGGAGTGGCAAGATTGGCGTCAGCAACTGAATTGCATGTTGGGGCAGTTATCTTGACGATAATGAGCGTGACTCACATTTTGCTTTAGGCTGCTTTAATCACGCTTTAAGCGTTTACGTCATCTAAGTGATTAACGCTGTCGAAAACAATAAGCCCGCCAATAATCAGATTTAAGCGACGGCTTTAGACTATCCGTATGAAAACATGGGCTGTGAATACGAATGCAGCTGGACTCAAGGCTCTTCTCAGCGCCGATGGCTTGCCTTAGTATCGTAATCACTTTGTTTATCTGTGGTTTTGTACGCAGCGGTTCAAGCCGTGAGTCTTAGTCTATTTTGCTTGATGTATGATGAATTTGTTCTAAATTCCCCTTGGATGACAATGGCATAATGCCAGAATATTTAATGCATTAAGGACGTTTCAGTGACAGACAAGACGACAATAGCACAGACATTGACCAAACAAGATTTATTGCAAGTGGTCGCGATTGCCAAAGCGGCGGGCGATGTCATTATGACGGTTTATGGTCAAGATGACTTTTCGGTGAGCCACAAGGGCGACGATAGTCCCGTGACTGCCGCCGATTTAGCCGCGCACCACGTAATAGTGGCGGCATTGGCAAAGCAGTTTGTCGGTATTCCTATTATGTCTGAGGAAGCGGCGGATATTGCGTGGGATGAGCGTCGTCAATGGCAAACCTATTGGTTAATTGACCCTTTAGATGGCACTAAGGAATTTATTAAGCGCAATGGTGAGTTTACCGTCAATATTGCGCTTATCCATCAAGGGGGTGCTATCGCAGGTGTGGTATATGCGCCTGTGCTCGATACCTATTATTACGGCGCTAAGCATTTAGGTGCATGGCGTCAACAAGCGGGTCAAGAAAGTCCCTTACTGGGCGCTAAAGCGCCACGCGCGATGCCGATGATTGTTGGCAGTCGCTCGCACTTGAGCCCAGGTTTAGCGCAATATTTACAACAGTTTGGCGAGCATGACATCTTAAGCGTGGGTAGCTCGCTTAAGTTTTGTATGTTGGCAGAAGGCAGTGCCGATCTGTACCCCAGACTTGGCCCAACTAGCGAATGGGATACTGCGGCGGCGCAAGCTGTGCTCGAAAGTGCTGGCGGCACAGTTGTCTGTTACGACTCAGGTGAACCATTAACTTATAATCAAAAACCTGACATTTTAAACCCTTACTTTATTGCCACAGCCCCAGGCTGGGTGAAATAACGACCGTCTAGCATCGATATTCGTTGATGAAAGGGCGGGCTAAACACTGGAGTAGTATTCATGATGCGCATGGGCGTCGATTTAGGCGGAACAAAAATAGAATTAGTCGCACTGAGTGATGAAGGCAATGAGCTATTTCGCAAACGTGTGACGACGCCGCGTGACTATCAGGGCACGCTAGCTGCGGTTGTCAACCTGGTCAAGGAAGCGGAAGCTACACTCGGCGAGCAAGGCACAGTCGGTGTGGGAATTCCTGGTGTGGTATCGCCCTATTCAGGTTTAGTGAAAAACGCCAATTCAACGTGGATCAATGGTCATCCCCTTGATGTGGATTTAGGGGAATTGTTGCAGCGTGAAGTGCGGGTTGCCAATGATGCAAACTGCTTTGCGGTATCAGAGTCGGTCGATGGTGCCGCCGCTGGCGCATCTGTGGTGTTTGGTGTGATTATCGGTACTGGCTGTGGCGCTGGCGTGGCAATTAACGGCAAAGTGCACGGTGGGGGTAATGGTATTGGCGGTGAATGGGGTCATAATCCTCTGCCTTGGATGACCAAGGAAGAGTTTAATACCACCCGTTGCTTCTGTGGCAATCCCGATTGTATCGAGACCTTTATCTCTGGCACTGGCTTTGTGCGTGATTTTAATGCGGCATTGACGGCGGCGGGCACAGTGCGTGCTGCTGCAAAATCAGGTGCCGATATTATGTTGTTAGTCGATGAGGGGGATGCGATTGCGGTCGCTGCGTTTGATCGTTATATGGATAGGCTCGCTCGTTCACTCGCCCATGTGATCAATATGCTCGATCCCGATGCTATAGTGCTGGGCGGCGGTATGTCGAATGTCGCGGCGATTTACCCAAGATTACCGGCATTGCTGGCCCATTATGTGGTGGGGCGTGAGTGCCATACGCCTGTGGTGCAGAATCTTTATGGTTGTTCATCGGGTGTGCGCGGCGCCGCTTGGTTATGGGAAAAGTAATCTTTGCTTGGATATTTGTACTTATCTAGTGAGCTTATTCAGCTTTGAAATCAATGCTTAATGGCCTATACGTTTTATAAACATTAGCCCAGCAAAACGCTGGGCTAATGTTATCTGCTATGCGTTTCGCCGTATTTTGATGCTATGATTGCGCTCTTTTGGGTTGCTTGGCATGGACATCATGTTTTGGGTTAAGAAAGTTGTTTCACAGGGGATAATGCCGATTCCCTTTATCCTATTGTTATTACTCATTTCTATTCTGGTATGGCGCCGTCGGAGTATGGCGAAATACTTAGTATCGTGCGCCTTCTTTCTCTTACTCTTTTTAAGCAGTCAACTGGGTGTGAATACCTTAGTACGGCCATTAGAATCGGCTTACCCCATTAATTCCACACCCATCACCGGCGCTTGTTTTGTGATGGTATTAGGTTCGGCACACTCGGATATTCAAGGCGCGACTGCGGTGCAATCCTTGTCTGCAGTAGCGCTTGCAAGGTTAACTGAAGGAATTCGGCAACTTAAGTTGGGTCAAGAGTGTATGTTGATCGTCAGCGGTTGGGGCGGAGAACTCACGCAGGTTTCCCATGCTGAAATGATGGCGAATGCCGCAGTTGAACTGGGCGTTGATAAACGTCGGATCATTCAATTCCCTTTAGCGCGAGATACGATAGAAGAAGCGCAATATTTACAGTGGGAATTAGGCGAAGAACCTTTTCGCTTAGTCACATCGGCCACTCATATGCCACGGGCTATGGCTATCTTCACCACTAAAGGTTTACATCCTGAAGCCGCACCAACGGATTTTATTGGGAGAGATGATTTTTGGTGGCGTTTGACGGCGGATAATCTAGTGGCTTCTCAGCGGGCGATTCATGAATACATTGGCCGTTTGTGGTTATGGTTAAAGACCGTAAGTTAAAAATGGCAAGTTAAGGGTGTGGTTTCCGACTTCAATCTAAAGATAGTGAGTGTTAACAGGAAGATGAACAATGACAATTGAGTCAGAAATAATGTCTGTGCGTCCTTTATCAAAACGAAATGGGTTAACCTTAACTTGGCTGGGCGGTTTAAGTCTGCTGCTGGGGTTGGGACTTTTTCTAACGTGGCCAGCCTTGTTTGCCGTGGGTTTGATGTTTTTTAGTTTGGGCGCTATTTCACTCATTCTCGGTTTAGCTAAGGTGTATGAGCCGGAAACGACCCTAGCATTAGATGACAAGGGGCTGACCTATTTTCATCGCCGCGGCAAAGTGTCTATCGGTTGGGATAATATTCAAAGGGTCGATATCCCGCGGGTGACTAATGGATTAGATACCATAGAGTTATCTTATTTAGGCATTAAGCTAAAGCACTTAAATCCTATTTTGGACAATATCTCCCTGCGCTTAGCCACCGGCTTATTAACCGAGCAGCGGCCTTTATTGGTGACTGCAGCCTCGCAAGATGAAGACTTAGCGACTTTAGAAACTTATCTCGGCGCAGAGTTTGGTCCTTTGGTGATAGAAGGGGATCGTTATCGCGGTGTATTGGCGATGTTTGGGCATCGCTGCGTGATGTTAGATACGCGTTTAGGTTATCACTTGTATATTCCCCACGACAGTTTGGACAGAGAAGCTAAGGACTTTATTAAGCTGCTTAGACAACGTATTGCACAAGCCAGTCGCTTAGCGGATTAAGTCTTTATCACAGTTATTAATACGGATTGATATTGCATTTTTACGTGAAGATAATTGGCAATAAAAAAGGGGACCCTAAGGGTCCCCAATGAGTTGCAGAGATGAAGTTTGGGTTGTGCAGGGGCAACCCAAAGGTACTAGTACTGCTGTGCTACTCTGCGTGTACCTTATCTACGCCGTAGGTTTTTCCTTCAGCATGACAGGTCGCGCAAGATTCTACTGGTAGGTTAGGATCTGTCATTGCATCCGCTTCAACTACCGCACCGTTACTTCTAAAGTGAGCGACAGCTGCCGCATCAGAGTGAGCGTGACAAGTACGGCATGATTCAGCGACTGGGCTAATGTAGTAAGCACCTACTTTGATTGAGCGTTTGCCTGAAGTTAACCCACCGTCAGTTGCAAACAGTTTGGCATTGTCTTTATGACAAGCCGCACAATCTGTTTCAACTGCTGGATAACCGAACAAGCCACCTTTCGCATCGCGGAAGATACCTTCTACTACACCGAAGTTACCACTGTGGAAACGGTGAGCAACTGTGAATAGGTCTTTGTTATTGAAGGTCACTTCAGGATTAACAACTAACTTACCATCATCGCCTTTATAGCCAGTTGCACCGTGGCCAGAAGCGCCTGTGGTGTCGTTATGGCAGTGCATACATTGGTCGAAGGTGTAAGCGCCGTGTCTTGAACCTTTTGCATAATCTAAGGTGCCATGACAAGCATTACACTTAGTTTCTGCGACTGTGATACGAGTAGGATCAGTCATACGGGCTTTAGTGACTGCGCTACCATCAGGGCTATAGAATTTCACTGCAGCTTCGTTACCGATAGGGCTAGTTGGACCAAACTCTAAGTTTGTAGTATTACAGCTAACCACTTTACCCGCTTTAGCACAGAAGTTGGCTTCTGAACCTACATAGAGAGTGCCCACAGCTTGCGCATCTGGGATATCTTTAACGATAGTTAACACGCCACCAGCAAGTGTACCGTTTTCCAGTTTCAGGCTGATTGCTGCAGGTTTAACATCTCTCCAAGAGTACACAGTACCGTCAGTGGCCACATTACCGATCAATAGACCATTAGCGACAAACATCGCTGTTGGGTTAGTGGTCGCGTTGTAGGCTTTTAACGATGTACCATCAGCAATTGGCGCACCATTTAAGGTGACATTGGCTGTTAAGGTTAAGGTTTTCATGCCTAGAGTCGCTGATGGAACTGTTGTAGCACTGGTGAAGTCAACTTTGAACAGAGATGCATACTCTGCACGTTTACCAACACTATGTACCACCGCAGGTGACAAGTTACCTGTGCCGTGGCAAGAGCTACATTGAGTATCATCTGCTTGAGCTAGGGCAAATTCAGAGTGGTTTTCACCAGTCGCAAAGTTGACTGTCATATGGCAGCCTACACAAGCTTGGGCGTAAATAGTGTTATAGCTAGGCTGGTCTGTAGTATGACAGGTCGTACATTCTTTCAGATCAGATGGGAAGCCAATTTCACTCCATTCTTTAGCTGTATTATTGCTAGTATCGAAGTTTGCTGCGTTTTCTGCGCCAGAGTGGATCCTGTGGATCATAGGTGCAAAGTCAAATATCAAACCTGCGGCCAGATCTGCATCACTTGGGATTTGATCTGGGTTATGACAGGTCACACAATTTTTAACGCCTTGGTAGTTATGGTGGGCTGAAATATTGGCGATATGGCCATCTGCTTCACCGTGACATTTTTCACAGGCTGCGCTACTGACGGTATCTTTACCTGATGATGCAAGTTCATCAGTGGCAGGGATAAAGTCAACGGGTACAGATAAAATCTTGTCAGATAAGGCTACGCCTGCACTGTCAGTGACGTTGTAAGCACGTAGAAATATTCTGTGTACTGCATTTGGATTATCATTGGGATTAATGATTGGCGCTGCGCCATCATGTGCCCAAGTTGCAGTGTAAGTGCCTGGTGTTGCTGTATCTTCGGTTAAAGTACAAGCATTTTTAGTACCGTTAAGACCATCTAAGGTACAAGTTAGCGAAGTACCTGCGGCGTTCGCCATGGCATTGTTTTGCCATTGAATAGGGGCGCCAGTACCTGAGGTATTTTCATTTGCCGTTAAAGAATAAAGCGCAACTTTATCGAGTCCTGTAAAAGGAACATCTTTGTTAGCATTTTTTCCGGTAACAGTAAATTTAACGCTGAAGCCTTCACTGCTGGTCACTTTAATGTCAGCTGGACTTAAAGTGAAAGCCAGATCAGTAATAGATTGAGCTGTCGTTGCGAAGGATCCCGCAGGGGTTCCCGGTGTACCTGGTGTTCCGGGAGTGCCTGGTGTTCCGGGTGTACCTGGTGTGCCAGGTGCCCCATCTTGACCATCGCTTCCGTCCCCGCAGGCGGTAAGGCTTAAGGTACTGACGAGAGCCAGTGCCAGTAGAGATTTATTGTAGTTTTTCATCATCGCGTCCCTTTTTCTTTCTATAAGACTGCGTGTGCAGTGCCTCTAATATAGGAGGATTCACCTACTTATAAAGTGGTATTTGCAAGTTTGTATCTGATATGTGAACGATGATTTAACAAACGCGAATGGGAATTCTAAAATTTGCATTTTGATATTTTAAATAATGAAATTCAGCTGGAAAGCCATGATGGGCATCACAATTTATATTTTTCAACTTGGGCTTTAGTGAAGAATTCATTTTCGGTTAAGCAAAATGCTTGAGGCTAAGATAGCCTAAATCTCAGTGATGGAATTGACGTTTTAAGCATTAAAGCGACGGGAAAAATAAGCGGTACTGTCGTCTGAGGATGAGGATAAGCCTTGTTAAGAGAGAAAATATCGATGAAATTTTGCTGTTTTAAACTTCGGTATTTTACTACCTAAACCCCGTTTAACATCGACTTATCGCAATGATGTAAACAAGGTTTAGTGAATGATATATCCACGAGCTTGGCTGAGCTTATTGTCTCGTGTTAGCGTGCGGGGTCGAGCGCGGCAAGTAAGGAACGCACGACAAGCGCGCTTTGACTTTGGCTGTAGCGCCGATGAATGGCTGGTTTTTCAATAAGATAATATTGTGGCGCCATCATAGTATCGTGGAGTCGATTGAGCTCTGTATCGCTTAGGCGTTCTAAGTGTAATCCGGGCATGTGTTTTACTGTGTGCATATCAATGCTGGAACAAAAAGCCACACTCTTCATGGTGAGTAAATGGGCGTACCACTCCTCCCTGTCGATGACTTTATCCACCGCTGGCAGCAAGAGGCCTTGGCGCTGGCAAAATAATTCTAAGGGGTCAATTTTGCTATTAAAGCCCTTCACTTCTTGGTAGAGGAATGGATGGCGACAGATTTGCTCTAAGGTAATATCGGTCTCAATCTGCCACAGAGGATGTTGTTTGGTGGCAACGATGTAAACACCATTGATTGTGCCAAGTTTGGTGTAACTTAATTCTTTATTTTCAGCGCTTTCTAAGGTGATGCCAAAATCCAGTACACCTGCGTGAATTAACTCTGCGCTATTTTCCTGCCATTTATGTAAACGTATTTGTCCTAATGCTTGGGCGACTTCAGGCGTGCTTAATTGCGGCGCTAAAAAGCTCAATAGTCCATTACAGGCGGCGATATGTAGTGGTAAATCGGCATTGATGGCTGCATTTTGTATCTGAGTTGCAGATTGTTCGAGGTGATAAACCGATTCAGTAAACTGGCAAATCGCCACATACAGGCTTTCTGCTAAAGGAGTGGGTTTTAGTCCCTGTTGTCGGCGATAGAAGAGTTCATCGTTAAAGGTCAGGCGTAATGCGTTGAGACAACGGCTGATTTTAGGTGCTGAAACATCCAACGCTTTGGCGGCACTGTTCGCGTGCCCAGTGTCGAAAATACTTTTAAATACCAGCAAGGTAAAAACATCGAGTTCACAGATTTGTTTGAGTAATACGTTGCTCATTTTGTATGTTGCCCTATATGAGTCTTAACTATTTTTTGCGGGGTTATTAGGGGCATTCTGTGGCCCTGACTCTGCTCCTTGCTATTCCCCTAACATCGCTATTAGTCGTGAGATTAACAGCAGTCGTGCGGATTAACTGTGATCACTCTCGGCAAAATAACAATTATTTAACCATTGTAAAGAGTGCTATTTCGCAGGCAGTTATTTGGCTGGTAAGGGTTTTGAGTCGGGGTATTAAAAAAATCGAGCAAATAATGCGTTAAAAATACAAGCTCGCCTAAGTGGGTGAGCTTGCGAGCATCATTTATTCGCTGTTTTAGCGAGATTCTATAGCATCGTTTTGTACGTGCGATAAGTTACCATTGGCTGTTACAGGGGAGTGGCCTATAGCATGGGAATAAATGGTTGGCGCATCTTCTTTAATCCGCATGCCAATAAACTGGCCGCCCTCAAAAATTTGCATTGAAGTGCTCGCCACTTCGCCATCGACAACACCATTATGCTGGATCACTAAGCGTTCACAAATGAGTCTGCCTTTGAAGTGTCCGTCCACGACAAACTCATGGCACTTGATTTCGCCTTGAATCGTACCGCCCTGTTCTATAGTGATATTAGCCTCAGAAAGCAGTTGACCTTGGATATCACCGCCAACAAGCACATCGCCCGTTAATTCAATATTCCCCGTGAGTTTAGTGCCTCGAGAAATAAAACTAAAAGAGGGACTTTTTTTAGGGGGGAAGAACAGTTTTTTTACAAAAATCATCATAAATTAACTTAATTCGAGAAGGGATTAACAGAGTTCAATAGAGGCGCGATACTAGCGTAAAATCGATGATATGCACAGCTCTGTATGGGTTAATGTGATGGCTTTGCTGCATTAAGTCGGTCGGGTTATTTCAATGGCCTTGCTAGGGCAGGGAGCCACACAGGCGCCGCATCCGGTACAAAGTTCAAGGTCTATTTGCGGACGTGGAGCCTGGCCAATATTGAACTCAAAACTGATGGCTCTAGGCTCACAGGCATCCTTACAACTTTGACACCAGATCCCTTGAAAAGTTAAACAGCTTTCTTGAATATGGGCTTGATACGACCAAGGTATTTGGGCTAAATCGAAGATATTCTCAGGGCATGCCTTAGCGCACAGCGTACAAAAAGTACACTCATTGTCCTTAAAGGACACTTCAGGAAATCCACCATCGCCTTTGATGATGATCTGCGTTTCACACACCTCAATACAGGCTGAACAGCGCGTGCACACATCGGTGAACTCGATATCATCACGCACCCAAGGTGGCCTCAAGGCATTATCTTTACGGCGGCGAAAGAGGTTACGACGACTGTGATTAATACTTTGAGTCATGTTGCTCCTCGAACGGTTAGTTATTTAAAGTGATGGGTGTATTTACAGTGATAAAGAAAAATGGCTTGGGATATTTCCACAAGCCATTCAATTTGTTAGCCGTTATAACCATTGGGATTGGTCGATTGCCAATGCCAGCTACTGTTGGCCATATCTGCTAGCGTATGCGTTGCTTGCCAGCCAAGATCTTCCCGTGCATGGGTTGGATCGGCGAAGCAGGCGGCAATATCACCAGGGCGACGTGGCGCAATTTGGTAGGCAATGGTGTTACCACAGGCTTTTTCAAAGGCGTGAACCATGTCTAAAACACTATATCCTTGGCCTGTGCCTAAGTTATAGGTGACCAGACCTGGTTTAGTGGCCAATTTGGCCAGCGCTTTTAAATGGCCATTGGCTAAATCCACTACATGGATATAGTCACGCACACCAGTCCCATCATGAGTCGGATAATCATCACCAAACACACTTAAGGCGGCACGTTTACCCACGGCAACCTGCGCAATAAAGGGCATTAAGTTGTTAGGGATATCATTAGGATCTTCGCCGATTAAGCCACTGGCATGGGCGCCAACCGGATTAAAATAACGCAGACGAGCGATATTCCAGCTCGGATCGGCATTGTGTACATCTGCCAGTATATGTTCAACCATCAATTTAGATTGGCCATAGGGATTGGTCGCCCCAGTGGGAAAGTCTTCGGTGATTGGCAAACTGGCTGGATCGCCATATACAGTAGCCGATGAGCTGAAAACGAGATTTTTCACCTTAAACTCCGCCATAACTTGGCAGAGGATAAGAGTTCCTGTGACGTTATTCTCATAATACTTAAGGGGTTTAGCGACGGATTCACCTACTGCTTTTAATCCAGCAAAGTGAATAACGGAATCAATAGCATGATCGTTAAACACTTTTTGTAATAAGGCTTTATTAAGAATATCGCCCTGATAGAAAGTGACCGATTTACCTGTTATCCGCTCGACTCGGTTTAAGGCTTCTATGCTCGAATTAGACAAGTTGTCTAACACAATCACATCACTGCCTGCATTGAGCAGTTCTACCACAGTGTGAGTGCCAATATAGCCAGCACCACCGGTCACTAAAATCGTCATTACTTAATTCCTTTTACAACGGTTTTTAAATAGTGCGCAAAATCTTCACCGATTTCGCTGTGGCGCAGGGCATATTCAACGTTAGCACGCATATAACCTTGCTTGTTACCACAGTCATGGCTCTTACCTTCCATGTAGTAAGCATTTACGGTTTCTTGCTTCATTAACATCGCAATCGCATCCGTTAATTGAATTTCATCGCCTGCGCCCGCAGGGGTTTTAGCCAGTAGCGGCCAAATGCTGGCTGGTAACACATAACGGCCTACAACGGCTAAGTTAGATGGCGCTTCATCCACGGCTGGCTTCTCAACCAGTTCGACTAATGGTTCAGACTCTCCAGGTTGTAAATCATGACCATTCACATCGGCAATACCGTATTGGTTGACGACGTTATGTGGCACGCCTTCCACCATGATTTGACCGACTTGGGTTTCATCAAACAGGGCAACCATAGCGGCTAAGTTATCGCTACGAAGGTCACAGCTGGCTTCATCTATGATCACATCCGGTAGCAATACGGCAAATGGTGCATCGCCGACGACAGATTTAGCACACAAAATCGCATGACCTAAGCCTTTAGCTTGAGATTGGCGCACACTGATCACTGTTACATCTTTAGGACAGATAGATTGCACGGCTTCGAGTAACTGACGTTTAACACGGCGCTCGAGTTGGGCTTCTAATTCGAAACTGGTATCGAAGTGGTTTTCGATAGAGTTTTTACTGGCGTGAGTCACTAAGACAATTTCTTTGATCCCAGCAGCGATAGCTTCACTGACCACGTATTGGATCAATGGTTTATCGACAACAGGTAACATTTCCTTTGGAATCGCTTTGGTCGCTGGCAGCATACGAGTGCCTAGGCCTGCGACGGGAATAACGGCTTTACGAATTTGATGTTGTTTCATTGCGAACCTTTTAGGTCAAGGAGATGCGATTAATGGCCAATATTGTAAATGACCTACACAGAAAAGCTATTTACAAACACTAAAAAATTGAGGAAATCTAAGTATTTTAAAGGCAAATTCGGGCATAAGTTTTAGCAAAGGTAGCACAGTGGATCTAATCCAGCACCCATGGCGTGCAGCAACCGGGTGATTTTAATGACCTTGTAATATTTGCTTTACGTTTACGTCACAGTGGCGGCACAAGAATAAAGTGTGAGGGAGTTAACAAATTTAAAGCCTTAGATCACTATGGAGCCATGAGTGTTAGCCACCGAGTGAAGATTATGACGAAAGGAACAGAGTACATCGCTCGCAGAGCCGATGACACTGGGTTTATCCATTACCCACAAGAAGAACACGATATTTGGCGTCAGCTTTACGCCCGTCAAGCCGTTAATCTCCCTGGTCGTGCCTGCAAGGAATATCTGCAAGGGCTCGATGCCTTAGGGATGCCAAAGGATCGCATTCCGCAACTTGCCGAAATTGATGCGGTGTTACAAGCGACCACTGGTTGGAAAACGGCGGCGGTACCTGCGCTGATATCCTTCGGCCGTTTCTTTGAATTGCTGGCCAATAAAGAGTTTCCTGTGGCCACTTTTATTCGCCGCAAGGAAGAGTTTGATTACTTGCAAGAGCCAGATATTTTCCACGAGATTTTTGGTCACTGCCCTTTGCTCACCAATCCTTCATTTGCCAATTTCTCTCATATGTATGGCCAGTTAGGTTTACATGCCAGCAAAGAGGAAAGGGTATTTTTAGCGCGTTTATACTGGTTTACGGTTGAGTTTGGCATACTGCAACCTAAAAATGGTCCCTTATGTATCTATGGCGGCGGCATTTTAAGCTCACCCGGTGAAACCTTGTATGCGATGGAAAGTGACGTGCCAGAGCGTCAACCCTTTGATTTGTTGGATGTGCTGCGAACCCCATATCGCATCGACATTATGCAGCCGATTTATTATGTGATTGAGCACATTGATATGCTGGATGAAATTGCCAAGATGGACATCATGGCTTATGTCACTAAGGCGCGTCAGTTAGGTTTATTTGCCCCTAAGTTTCCGCCAAAAGCCAAGGCGAGTTAGCCTCGTTGATGAGTTGACTCGTTATTTAGCTGACATCTAATTTAGCCATCTGATTGAGTGATGTGATTTAAGTTATTAATAGAAAATGAGTAAAGAGCAACTGAATATCCCTATCAATGTTGCCAACAGGAGTATGTATGACAGCGTTATCGAATATGAAATGTGAAGCGTGCCAAGCCGACGCACCTAAAGTGACCGATGAAGAATTGGCCGAACTTATTCGTATGATCCCCGACTGGGGCGTGCAAGTGCGTGACGGCGTAATGCAGCTTGAGCGCGTTTACAAGTTTAAAAACTTTAAACTGGCGATGGCATTCACGAATAAGCTGGCGGATTTAGCGGAAGAAGAATTCCATCATCCAGGCATTTTCACTGAATGGGGCAAAGTGACTGTCACTTGGTGGTCACACTCTATCAAGGGTCTCCATAAGAACGACTTCATCATGGCCGCCAAGACAGACCAGTTATTAGTCTAATTAATTCGCCAATTTAATCAGCATCTTAATCTATTTTTCGATGCTGATTTTTTCTTCCTGTTACAATTCAACTGTAAACTAGGCTTGCCACTTTCTGTTTAACCTTCTAACGTATACGGGCTCTGCTATTTACCCTCATCGCTGACGTTTTCGTTAAGGTAACAACTTGCCTAGCAAGCGTCATTTTTGTTGTAAAGCTTAAGGCGAAAAATAGCTCTGCACGGTTTATCCCCAAAATTCGAATCAAAAAAGGGAATATCAGTCATTATGCGCTTGGAAGTCAGCTGTCAGGATCGTGTTGGTTTAGCCAAAGATATCTTAGTCGTGTTAGAGCGTTATGGTATTAATTTAATTGCCATTGATGCCAGTAACCAAGGATTCCTGTACTTACAATTTGCCGAAATCAGTTTTGAAACCTTAAGTGCCTTGATGCCGCAGATCCGCAAAGTGGAAAGTGTCCATGATGTGCGTACGGTTTCGTTTATGCCCTCAGAGCAAGAACATTACGCCCTTAAAACCTTGCTCAAAACCTTACCCGATTCCGTTTTCTCCATCGATGCTAAAGCGCGTATCCGTATCGTTAACGAGTCCGCCTTGCTCAATATCGGTATGGGTGAGCACGAAGTGCTCGAAGAGTCGCTCAATCATTGGGTGCAAGGTTTTAACTTCAGCCGATGGTTGAGTGAAAGCCAAGTCTTACCGCAAGCGGCGAGGGTACAAATTGGTCCAAACGAATATTTAGCCGAAATGCTGCCGATTTACCTGCCCGATGAGGATGAGAAAACTATCTTAGTTGGCGCTGTGGTGTCGCTAAAATCCCCCGCGCGCGTTGGAAAACAATTTAACGCGCTGCAGAACCAAACCACTGGCTTTGAAAATGTATTAGCCAGCAGTGACAAAATGAAGGAAGTGCTTAAGCAAGCGCGGCGTATGGCCCAGCTCGATGCGCCTTTATTGATCACAGGTGAAACGGGCACTGGCAAAGAATTAATGGCCAGAGCCAGCCACGATGCCAGCATGCGCCGCGAGAAACCCTTTATCGCCATCAACTGCGCCGCGCTGCCCGACAGCGCCGCCGAAGAAGAGCTATTCGGTTATGTCAGCCAAGGTAAAGTCGTTAAAAGGGGATTCTTTGAAGAAGCCAAGGGCGGCACAGTATTTCTCGATGAAGTAGCTGAAATGTCTAAGGCCGCCCAAGTTAAGCTGCTTCGGCTATTGCAAGATGGTACCTTTAGACGCATAGGCGGCGATGAAGAAGTCCGCGCCGATGTGCGGATCATCTGCTCAACCCAGAAAAATTTAGCCGAACTGTGCCAAACCGGTGAGTTTAGGGAAGATTTGTACTATCGGATCCATGTGCTGAGTTATCACATACCGTCACTGCGCGAGCGTAAAGTCGATATCATTCCACTGACAGAAATGTTCCTCGAACATTATAGCCAACAGTTGTCTAGCCCAGTGCGGCGGATTTCGGCCCAGTGCCGTGATCATTTGCTCACCTACGCTTGGCCAGGTAACGTACGCCAATTAAAGAACGCAGTATTTAGAGCTGTGTCTATGTGGGATGGTTCGGCCGAGTTGACGGTAGAACAATTAAAACTGCCGTCCTACGCCGAAGGTTTTGGTTACTTTGACAATGAGTTTGAAGGCAATCTCGACGATGCAATGAAGCAGTTTGAAGCGAGTCTGTTGCGTCGGTTATATCCAGCCTATCCGAGTACTCGGCAGTTAGCGAAAAAGCTCGGGGTGTCGCACACCGCTATTGCCAATAAGCTGCGTGAGTACAAGATAGCCAAGCGTCGTTAAGCCGAGTATTGCTAGCTTGACGCGATAGATGTAACAGTATCGTTCCACTTAGTTGCCGACTTTTCAGGCATATTGCTTACCGAGATATTGATAAGCGGCAACTAGGTTATAAACGTAATGATTAGTTTACGAAATGTGAAATAATTGACCTAAATGTGATTTGGGTCACGCTATAGGAATCTGCGCCAGCTTCGGGTATTTCTACGCGCAACAAATACGTTAAAGCAAGCAAAAGGGCGTGCCTCTGTTGGCGCGGAGTGCGTAACGTGTGCGCCCTTAATGAGTCAAAGAGCTCGATTAAAATCGCCGAATATAAGCTGAATGACGCCGCGCGTTTTCCAGCACAATAAAATTGTACGCCTAGCCTTAGAAGCACTGGAGCCAATATGAAACTTGCAAGTTATAACAATGGTCGCCGCGATGGTCAGTTGATGTTAGTTAGCCGCGATCTCACTAAAACGGTTGCCGTTCCTGCTATTGCCCACACAATGCAGCAATTACTCGACGGTTGGGATTTACTGAAACCGCAATTGCAAGAATTGTACGACGCGTTAAATGAAGGCATGTTAGATAACGCCCAAGCGTTTGACGAAGCTAAGTGCTTGTCGCCACTACCGCGTGCTTATCAATGGGCCGATGGCAGCGCTTATGTGAATCACGTTGAGCTAGTCCGTAAGGCTCGCGGCGCAGAAATGCCAGAAACATTCTGGACAGATCCGCTGTTTTATCAAGGTGGGTCAGACAGTTTTATTGCCCCTAAAGCCGATATTCCACTGGCGAGTGAAGACTGGGGTATCGATTTCGAATCTGAAATCGCGATCATTACCGATGATGTGCCTATGGGCGTGAGCAGCGACAATGCGGCTAAGCACATTAAATTGTTGATGTTAGTGAACGATGTGTCACTGCGTAACTTAATCCCTGGTGAGTTGGCGAAAGGGTTTGGTTTCTTCCAATCTAAGCCATCGAGCAGTTTTTCACCTGTGGCAGTGACGCCGGATGAACTGGGCGCACGTTGGGAAGATTCTAAAGTGCATTTACCGTTGATCACCCATTTAAACGGTGAGTTATTTGGTCGTCCGAATGCGGGCGTCGATATGACCTTTAATTTCAGCCAGTTAGTTTCACATGTTGCAAAAACCCGTCCATTGGGTGCAGGCGCGATTATTGGCTCAGGTACTATTTCTAACTATGACCGTAGCGCAGGCTCTAGCTGTTTAGCGGAAAAACGTATGTTAGAAGTGATTGCTGAAGGCAAAGCTACTACGCCATTTATGCGTTTTGGCGATACTGTGCGCATCGAAATGCTCGATGACAACGATGTAACGATTTTCGGTTCTATCGATCAAAAAGTGGTTGAATACAAAGCCTAAGGCTTTCCCTTAAAGGGCTACATCGACTCAAACTAACGGGGCTTAATTGCCCCGTTTTTATACAGACTTTTATAAGGACATGAAAATATGAAACTTTATGGTTATTGGCGCTCAAGCGCGGCGTACAGAGTTCGCATCGCCCTCAATCTTAAGGGGATTTCAGCCGAGCAGTTGTCTGTGCATCTTGTACGTGATGGCGGCGAGCAACATAAAGCGGCCTACAGTGCGCTTAATCCGCTGGAGTTAGTGCCAACCTTAACGTTGGATGATGAGCTGGATGCGGATGCATTGTCGCAATCCTTAGCCATTATCGAATATCTTGATGAGATACACCCTCAGTCACCATTATTGCCTGCATCGGCTCTTGAGCGTGCCCATGTGCGCGCCATGGCACTCACGGTAGCCTGTGAAATTCACCCATTAAACAATTTGCGGGTATTGCAGTATTTAACCCAAACCTTAGGGGTCGATGAAGCGGCTAAAAATACTTGGTATCACCACTGGGTCGCGAGTGGCTTTGCAGCCCTAGAAACCTTGTTGGTAAGGCACAGCGGTCGTTATTGCTTTGGGGATACAGTGACATTAGCCGACTTATGTTTAGTGCCGCAGGTGTATAACGCCCAGCGTTTTAATGTGGATTTAACGCCTTATCCCAATATCATGCGCGTGTGGACTGAGTGTAATCAGCTAGAAGCCTTTGCCGATGCGGCCCCAGAGCGCCAAGCGGATGCGGTGTGATGCTTTGTAACGAATAGTGCGGATATAGTGTTTACCAATTGAAAGAATGGATGATGAGGCTTGTTTTGCGAGTCTTATCTCAGCGATGGAGTTTAAATGCTTTTCAGTAAAAAATGTCCGTATTGCAAAGGTAAACTCGGCGCTAAGGATGTGCCGATTAAGGAAGGACGCTGCTGCCACTGTGAACAGCCGATACGGTACAAACTCAATGTAATAAAATGGATGCTACTGTTCATGCCCATCTTTACTGTTAGCGTTAATCTGCTAGACAAAGATGTCTATGGGTTTTGGATTTGTTTTGCGGTAATGGTACCTATTTATAGTCTCGTTTATCTACTCTGTCATGAGGTCGTAAAGTGCTCAGAAACCGATGGCGAAGTGGAGTAAGCCGAATGTCATTCCCGTGGTGTTATCTGACATTGAAGCCAACGATACTGTTATGAGTAATGTATGAGTCATGTTCTGAATGGTGCTATGAATAATGTTATGGATGAGGCTATGTGTGAAGCAGAGCTAAAGCATCGATTACTCGAATGGATCGTTCAGGATTGCGAGCGGGTGAGGGCGCTTGAACTTGCGCTCCAATGCGCCAAAGTACACTCAATGCCGCAGTGGTGCCTTGCGGCGGGATTTGTCCGTAATCTAGTCTGGGATCGCTTGCACGGATTTGAGTTGAGTCCACTGAACGATATCGATCTGATCTATTTTTGCCCGTTAGATATCAGTCCCGAGCGGGATCTGGCAATTGAAACCTATCTTAATCAGCTTGCCCCTGAGTTACCTTGGTCGGTGAAGAATCAGGCGCGCATGCATGTTCGAAATCAAGACACGGCTTACACATCTTGTGTTGATGCTATGGCCTATTGGCCAGAGCTTGAAACCGCAATCGGGGTAAGCTATCAAGTTGTTGATACAGAATCTGATACTCAGACTTGTGTTGGGATGAAAAATCATCCCGCGTCTTACGATATTGAGCTGGTGGCTCCTTTTGGGCTGAACTCTTTGTTTGCACTCAAACTGAGCGCCAATCCAAAGCGGGGATTATCCGTGTTTGATCACAGAGTCGCGACTAAGGGTTGGCTCACTCGGTACCCTTTGCTTGAGTGTTACCGCACAAGCTGATCTGCTCACTCATTCTTAATTCGAACCATGCTGCTCACTCAATTGCCCCAAGCAATTTAGCGACACAATAAAGCTATTCAATTTAGCAACTCAATTGAGTTACTCACTAATTAAGACCGCTAACAGTATGGGTATCATCCTTAAGCCGTTTGGGTTCGGCCGTTTTCTGCTTCTATTCTTCCTCATTTAGTCCCATCAATTTGAACTTAATGGCCAAATCCCCCTCAGCTAAGTGCTTTTTATTGTTACTTAAATGTTTATTTTACTAGTGTTCTCTACCTCTTGCTGTAGTCATTAGTGATGACTAATACAGAACTGATCTCACAGAAAACAAAGGTGTACTGTCGATAAATGTTTGAATTTCGTGATTTAGATCCCATAGGTTGTACCTAGAAATGAGTATTGGCCCTTCACTTTGATTTGGATCAATAAAGTGGTCGCGCTTCTCTGGCAGTGTAGGCGTCAATTGTTAAGGATGTAATTTAAAACAAAAACCTATGTTGTACATATGGAGTATGATGATGAATAAAAACACTGTTTCTACACTGGTCGCTGCCACCCTTTTAGCCGCTGGTTTTTCTGCCTCTGTATCGGCTCATCAAGCGGGTGACATTATCGTTCGTGCGGGTGCTGTGGTTGTTGCGCCAAATGAATCAAGTGATGATGTTGCGGGTAACGGCGAGTTCCAAATCAGCAATAACACTCAAGTGGGTTTAAACTTTGGCTACATGCTGACAGATAACTTTGGGGTTGAGTTATTAGCTGCCACACCTTTTAGCCACGATGTTTCTTTGGCTGGCGTAGGTAAGATTGCTGAAACTAAACATTTACCACCCACTTTAGTGGCGCAGTACTACTTTGGTGATGCGCAATCTAAATTACGTCCATACGTGGGTGTCGGTGTTAACTATACTAATTTCTTCGACAATGAGTTCACCAACGATTTAAATGGTGCGTTAACTGACTTGAGCATGAGCACTTCGTGGGGCTTAGCGGCACAAGCAGGTGTTGACTATCAGGTTAACAAAAACTGGTTAGTGAACGCTTCCGTTTGGTACGCCAAAATTGATAGTGACGTTAAATTTAAATACCAAGGTACCCCAGTTACCATCGAAACCGATATTGATCCATGGGTTTATATGGTCAGCGTGGGTTACACTTTCTAATCCACTGATTAGATAAGCGTAAAAAAGGAGCCTTAGGCTCCTTTTTCGTTTCTGCACTTTTTATCGCGCTATGTTCTGTTCCACTTAGGCTAAGCTGATTTAGCGCTTTGGCTTTTTAGCTTTCCAGTGGCGAGTGTTATAGATAAATTCGGGTAATAACACAGTAAGCCAAGCGACGAGGCGCCAGCGTTTGGTCACATAGACGCGGCGTTTGCCTTGTTTCATTGCCTTGATGATTTGCGCTGCGACTTGTGGCAATGGTGCAAGCCACATCGCACTTTGCTGCATAGCGGCTTTATCGAGCAAACCAAGTTGGATATCGGTAATCGTAATCGGTAACTTAAGGCGCTGAGCATGCATACTTAAGCCCTCAAGGTAATTTTGCCCAAAGGCTTTTGAGGCGTGATAGGCCACACTCGGCCCGCCGCGCAGGCCCGCAATCGAGTTGATTGCCGCCAGTTGTCCATAACCTTGCTCGCGAAATAGTCTAAATGCCGTATTGCAGATGGCAGCAAAACCTCGCACATTGACATCGATAATGTCTTGCTCCGGTAGCCAAGGCAACTCGGGGTCATAGCTATTGAGGCCTGTATTAACTAAGACTAAGTGCGCGCCGCCAAGAGTTTGCCAGACTGATTCAAGTTGGTTGATGATGGCTTTAGGTTGTTCAATTTGAAGTGCAAAAACTTGTACTTTTGTTGGCAAGGATAAGGCAAAATCGCGCAGTGATTCTGGATCTTGGGCGAATAAGACTAATTCAACCTGTTGATCTGCCAATTGCTTTGCAAGTTCACGACTTAATTGTGAGCTAGCTCCCACAATGATTGCAGTTGCTTGGGTCATAGATTTTTCGGCAACGAAATGGTGGCTTATGATAGAAAGTTATGTTCACCAAGACAAGATTTATAGCTTGGGCGTATGGACATCTAGAAGTCTTTATGTATGATTAGGAGATACAAAATGAACAAATGGTTGCGTTTAAGCGCGTTGAGATTAACAGCCTTAGCATTAATGGCCGTAATGGGGGTGTTATCGGGTTGTGCGACACCGAATGCTATCGTTGAGATAAAAGGCGAGACCTTATATCGCGAACGGATAGCCTTACCTGCCGATGCTAAGGTCATAGTGCAACTGCTTGATGTCTCAAAAATGGATGTGCCAGCCATAGTGATGGCGGAGCGCGTGCAACAAGGTGCTGCGACACCCGCGCCATTCAGTTTTGCGATTGGTAGCGATCAGTTCCAACCCGGTCACACTTATGCCATAGGTGCCCGGATTATGTTGGGTGATAAGTTATTGTTTATTAATACTCAAGCCTATCACATTGACCTCAATTCGACTGAGCCAATGACGATACTGCTAGAGAAAGTCGGTGGCTAGTTAGCCCGCTCAGAAGTGAGCTGACATACGCGCCGAATCCGTTGGTATTTACGAACAGAAGAGGCGCGGTATGCCGGTTAGAATTCCAGATCATCTGCCCGCAGCAGAAGTGTTAGAGTCAGAAAATATTTTCGTTATGTCCGAGACGCGGGCGGCTAATCAAGATATCAGACCGATGAAGGTGCTGATTTTGAACTTGATGCCGAACAAAATCGAGACAGAAACCCAGTTACTGCGTTTACTGGGCAACACGCCTTTACAAGTCGATGTGGATTTACTGCGTATTCACGACAAAGAATCCAAGCATACTTCCATCGATCACATGAATACTTTCTACCGTGACTTTGAAGCCGTGCGCCATAAAAATTACGATGGTCTTATCATTACAGGTGCGCCGCTTGGACAAATCGATTTCGAAGATGTGGTTTATTGGGACCATATCCGTGAAATCATCGACTGGTCGCAAGAGCATGTCACCTCAGTGTTGTTTTTATGCTGGGCAGCCCATGCGGGTTTGTATCATCTCTATGGTTTAAATCGAAAAGTATTGCCGCAGAAGCGTTCAGGCGTGTTTGTGCATCGCCGTACCTCTCAGCATTTCCCGTTACTGCGCGGTTTTGATGATGAATTTTTCGCACCCCATTCCCGTTTTGCCGAAATGGATGTCGAAGAAATTAGACAACATCCACAGCTGCAGCTATTGGCCGAGTCCGATGAGGCAGGGGCTTATTTGGTGTTAAGTCGGAATAATCGTAACTTGTTTGTGATGGGTCATCCTGAATATCAAAAGTCGACCTTAAACGAGGAATATCAGCGAGACTTAAGCCAAGGCTTAGACCCGAATGTGCCGCAGAATTATTATCGTAATGATAATCCTAAAGCCGACGCCATTGCCCGCTGGCACAGCCACGGTAGTTTGTTGGTGAGTAATTGGCTTAATTATTACGTCTATCAGTTAACCCCTTACGACTTAAGCGATATGACGGCGATGACACCGTGGGAGTCGCGTTAATTCACGCAGTTATTTCTGTGAGTTCCTGTCAAGATAGCGTTTAGTGCTTCAGTGCCTTATTGATTTAAGGCACTGTTTTTAAAGCTCTGTGTTTTTAAGTAACTGTTTTAAGACACTGTTTTTTAAAGTCACTATGTTTTTGAAGCATTATGTTGATTGAATGCACTAAGCGTCCTGCGGTATATGATGACTTTTACCGCTTATAACTTAAATTGGGTCACTAATTTATCTAAGTGAACCGATAGTTTTTGTAAGTTTGCGCTGGATGCCGTTAACTCGTCGGCAATCTCAGAGGTCTCGGTGGTTAATTGATTTATCTCTTCGACGTTACGGCTTATCTCCGCTACCACCATAGACTGCTCTTCTGTCGCGGTGGCGACTTGAATGTTCATGTCGCTGATTTGGCTAATATGCGAAGTAATCAGGGTTAAGGAGTCATTGGCATCATCAGCCTGCTTGACGACCATACCGCTTTGTTCGTGACCCCGCTTGATGGCAGTAACTGTTTTGGACGATTGCTCCTGCAGCTTGTTAATCATTGTTTGAATTTCATCTGTCGATGACGCTGAACGACTGGCAAGGTTTCGGACTTCGTCGGCGACGACGGCAAAACCTCGACCTGTCTCGCCAGCACGTGCAGCTTCAATGGCTGCGTTGAGTGCCAGCAAGTTAGTTTGTTCTGAAATGCTGCGTATGGTGTCCAAAATACTGCCGATCGAATTGGTTTGCGTCGCGAGCGAAGTAATGTCAGTGCTGATGTGTTGAATTTCGATGGATAACGAGCTGACACCCTGGCGAGCTTTGGCGACCACACTCGCGCCATTATGCGCTTGATTATCTGCTTCTTTGGCTGCATTAGCCGCTTGGGTTGCGTTGCCAGCAATATTGTCCACTGTGGTGCCCATCTCATGGATTGCCGTTGCGATTTGCGTGGTGCGATCGCGCTCGTTAATACAATTTCTATGGGTTGCTTGGGCTTTGCTGGCGACATCGTTTGCCGTATGGGCGAGTTGGCGTGAGTTGTCAGCTACGGCTTCAATCGCATTACGTATCTTCAGTACAAACTGATTAAAGTGCAGGGCAATATCACTGAGTTCATCTTGGCCTTTTAACTCGATCATATTATGCAAATCAAGTTTGTCACTGGCAGAAGAAATATGCTGTTGTAACGATGCCACGCGAAGTCGTAGACGACGCAGCATAATAAAACCTAGAAATATTGAAATAATCAAAGCGATGGTTAAAACAACAAACATTTCCATGCGTGTTTCTTGGTAGTTTTTTTGACTGTCAACGAAGCTGGCGTTGCCTTGTTGTAGCAATGAGTCAAGAATGGCATCGGTACTCTTTCTCATTATGTTGTAGCTAGCTGCGAACTGGTTACGATAGATTTCTTGCGATTTTGCCACTTCCCCCTTTTCCATCGCTGTAAGCATAGGCGCGAGTTCGTCACTTTTGACTTTATCAAAGAGGTCGATCAACTTTTGTACTTCGGCACGGGTAATGGGGTTTACCTGAGCGTCACGGGCAGCTTTTAATGCCGCATCCATTTCTGGAATGTCCTCAGCACGGGTTTCTGTTACTCGGGTTAATACGCCTTTTTGATCCTTCATCGTCGGGATTTCTTGTAAGATAATAATATCAATGCCCACTCGCATACGAGGAATACGGGACGCAACTTCCGCCATCGACCTTAATGGCGCGCTGGTATTTTCGGCGAGTGTTTTAGTTTGATCTTGCATACCAGATAAGCCTTGAATGGCTGTTAAGCTGATTAAGATAAGAGCAATACAGGGAATAGCGATGACCCCGATAAACTGGGTCTTAAGCGTTATCTGATTTAGCATGTCTTTCCTTCCTACTTTTATTTAGGGTTATCTGGTTGGGATGTTTATGGTTAGATAATTTGGCATTATTAAATAGGAACAATAGCTTGAATTTTTATTCTTAAATTTCAGTACCCAGTTAAGGTATCCCACTTTGCACACTATGGATTTATGTAAGCGGGTCAATAACATGCTAACTGTGTAGTTGAGCATAGCGATTTTATAGATAACAACCAAATCCTTATGTCGATGTTATAACAGGTCTGTCCACTTGAACTGGTTTGGTCGTCAAGCTCATGCGTTCATTTCTTGATGGCGAGCATAAATCATTCGCTGCTAGGACGTTAAGTGACAACACGCCCTAGATATCACTCACTGATATTAAATTAACTTAGCAAGGTAGGCTCTATCGTTTATGTTGAGTCAACATCCTCTTTTTACTTCAACGGATTCGCTATGATTGAGCATGCCTATATATCTTAGTCACCACTCTTACCGCCTTATCGATACCGCCACTTGTTGTTCTTCATCCCATTTTTACTGTAAATCCTTACTGACATTTTCCACTGATAAAATCTGCACATTAGACCAAGGAATACTTGCTTTACGTTCGCGTAAACGTCAGAGTGGTTTTATTGTCGATTTTATTAAACGTCCCGAGGCTGGTACTAGGCTTCGTGGTCAATTTAGGTTGGAGCCTTCATGAGTACTGAACAGATAAATCAAGATATCGTTATCGTTGCCGCTAAACGCACCCCAATGGGTGGGTTTCAAGGCAACTTATCATCCGTAGCATCACCCATGTTAGCCGCGACGGCCATTAAAGGCTTGTTAGCGGAAACACAATTGGCGGGTGAGCATGTCGATGAAGTCTTGATGGGCTGCGTTTTACCCGCAGGTTTAGGTCAAGCGCCTGCGCGTCAGGCAACTTTGGGTGCGGGATTACCCTTATCCGTTGGTGCGACCACAGTGAACAAGGTCTGTGGCTCAGGCATGAAGACGGTAATGTTAGCCCACGATTTGATTAAAGCGGGCAGTGCAAAAGTGGTGATTGCAGGCGGTATGGAAAGCATGAGCCAAGCGCCGTATTTACTCGATAAAGCCCGCGGCGGCATGCGCATGGGCCATGGCAAAGTGTTAGATCACATGTTTTTAGACGGTCTTGAAGATGCCTACACGGGCGGTGCTATGGGAACGTTTGCCCAGAAAACGGCCGATGAATTTGGTATTACTCGCGAGCAGATGGACGCTTTTGCCCTAAGCTCGCTCGAAAAAGCCAATGCCGCGATTAACTCGGGTGCCTTTAAAACTGAAATCACGCCCGTCACAGTCAGTGATCGTCGCGGTGATGTGACTATCGATACCGACGAGCAACCCGGTAATGCCCGCCCTGAAAAAATTCCTACGCTGCGCCCAGCCTTTACCAAAGATGGCACTATCACAGCGGCAAACTCTAGCTCGATTTCCGATGGTGCAGCGGCATTGATGCTGACCTCACGCGGCGAAGCTGACCGTTTAGGTTTAACTGTATTAGCGACTATTAAAGGCCACACGACTCACGCCCAAGAGCCTTCATTGTTCACCACTGCACCGGTTGGCGCTATGGCGAAATTGCTGGCCAATGTCGGTTGGTCAACGGACGAGGTGGATTTATTCGAAATCAACGAAGCCTTCGCGATGGTGACTATGCTTGCTGTGTCTGAGCTAGGTTTAGATATCGCTAAGGTTAACGTCAATGGCGGCGCTTGCGCCTTAGGCCATCCGATTGGCTGCTCGGGTTCACGTTTACTGGTGACCTTAATTCATGCTTTAAAAGCCCGCGGTCTTAAGCGCGGTGTTGCCTCGCTGTGTATCGGCGGTGGTGAAGCGACGGCGATGGCCATCGAGGTTTAATCGCAAAAGTTTAGTTAAATCAACAAGACGGGGCTGGCAAGGGCAATCACTTCCCTTGAGGATAATCATAATATCGCACCGCCAGCCTATCACTCTACAAGGAAAGGATTGCAATATGACCACACAAGTAAAGCATTACATTGACGGTGAGTTTACCCAAGGTACGGGCACATCGCAGATTATTGTCACCAATCCCGCGAATAACTCGCCGATTGCCGTGATTAATGCTGCCACTAGCGAAGAAGTTCACGTTGCTATTGCTAGCGCCAAAGCCGCTTTCAAAACGTGGAAAGAAGTGCCTGTCTCTGAACGTGCGCGCGTCATGTTGCGTTATCAACATCTGTTAAAAGAACATCACGACGAACTTGCGACTATTCTTGCCCATGAAACGGGTAAAACCTTCGAAGATGCCAAGGGCGATGTATGGCGCGGTATCGAAGTCGCTGAACACGCCTGTAACGTGGCGTCATTATTGATGGGCGAAACCGTTGAGAACGTCGCGCGTTCAATCGACACCTACAGCTACACTCAACCACTGGGTGTGTGTGCCGGTATTACGCCATTTAACTTCCCTGCGATGATCCCGTTATGGATGTTCCCACTGGCAATTGCTTGCGGTAACACCTTCATTTTAAAACCTTCAGAACAAGATCCAATGACGCCGCAGCGCCTTGTTGAACTGTTTGTTGAAGCGGGTGCACCTAAGGGTGTGTTGCAATTAGTGCATGGCGACAAAACTGCCGTGGATATTCTGCTGGCAGACCCTGCAATTAAAGCCATTTCCTTCGTCGGTTCTGTGGCTGTGGGCCAGTATATTTATAAAACCGGTACCGATAACTTAAAACGCGTACAAGCCTTTGCGGGCGCAAAAAATCACTGCGTTATCATGCCTGATGCGAATAAACAGCAAGTGATCAACAATTTAGTCGGCGCCTCTGTAGGCGCTGCGGGTCAGCGCTGTATGGCGATTTCGGTTGCCGTGTTTGTTGGCGCCGCTAAAGAGTGGATCCCAGAGTTAAAAGAAGCCTTAGCCAAGGTTCGCCCAGGTTTATGGGACGATAAAGAAGCAGGTTATGGCCCGGTTATCAGCCCAGCCGCTAAGGCGCGGGTGCTTAAACTTATCGCCCAAGGTAAGGCCGAAGGCGCCGAGTGTTTACTCGATGGCAGCGACTTTACCGTGGAAGGTTATGAGTCAGGCAACTGGATTGGCCCAACCATGTTCAATAAAGTCTCCACAGAGATGAGCATCTATAAGGAAGAAATCTTCGGCCCTGTACTGTGTTGCATGGAATCAGACTCCTTAGAAGCCGCCATCGAATTAGTCAACGCCAGCCCTTATGGCAACGGTACTTCTATCTTCACCGCCAGCGGCGCAGCGGCCCGTAAATATCAACACGAAATCGAAGTCGGCCAAGTAGGGATTAACGTGCCTATTCCTGTGCCATTGCCTTTCTTCTCATTTACTGGTTGGAAGGGCAGTTTCTATGGCGATCAACATGCCTACGGTAAGCAAGCGGTACGTTTCTATACCGAGACTAAGACCATCACTTCACGCTGGTTTGAGTCCGATATCGCCGTGGCGTCTACGCCAAACATGAGCATTAACTTACGCTAAGCTCGTTCGCTAAGCTCGTTCGCTAAGCTCGTTCGCTAAGCTCGTTCGCTAAGCTTAGTGATTAAGCTTAGTGATTAAGCTCAGTGATTAATCGATAAACAGCGGCGTCTTTACGGCGCCCAATTTATAAAATAAAAAAGTGACCACAGAGTCATAGGAGAGCCAAATGGATTTTAATTTCAACGATGACCAACGTCAGTTTGCCGATCTTGCGCGCCAGTTTGCCGCGGAAGAGTTAACCCCGTTTGCCGCCAAGTGGGATGAAGAACATCATTTCCCCAAAGACGTGATCCAAAAAGCCGGTGAGCTGGGTTTTTGCTCTCTGTATTCGCCCGAATCTGAAGGTGGCATGGGCTTATCGCGCCTCGATGCGTCGATTATTTTTGAAGAGCTCGCCAAGGGTTGTACAGCGACCACGGCCATGCTGACCATTCACAATATGGCCACTTGGATGGTGACGACTTGGGGCACTGAAACGCTGCGTCAGACTTGGTCTGAGCCGTTAACCACAGGGCAAATGTTAGCGTCCTATTGCTTAACTGAGCCAGGCGCGGGTTCCGACGCCGCATCTTTGCAAACCAAAGCGGTGCGTGACGGTGATGAATATGTGATTTCAGGTTCGAAAATGTTTATCTCAGGTGCGGGCGCCACTGAGCTATTAGTGGTGATGTGCCGCACCGGTCAAGCTGGGCCTAAGGGGATTTCTGCCATTGCCATTCCGGCAGATGCCGCTGGCGTTATCTACGGTAAGGCCGAAGATAAAATGGGCTGGAATGCCCAGCCGACCCGTCAAATCACCTTTGAAAACGTGCGTGTGCCAGTGGCCAACTTGCTCGGTGAAGAAGGCCAAGGTTTTGCCTTCGCGATGAAAGGCTTAGACGGTGGTCGTATCAATATCGCGACCTGTTCAGTAGGCACTGCGCAAGCGGCGCTGGAGCGTGCAACTCAGTATATGAATGAGCGTCAGCAATTTGGTAAACCTTTAGCGGCTTTCCAAGCACTACAATTTAAGCTCGCCGATATGGCGACTGAGTTAGTCGCAGCCCGTCAAATGGTGCGCCTTGCGGCCTTTAAACTCGACAGCAGCGATCCTGAAGCCACTGCCTATTGCGCCATGGCGAAACGTTTTGCCACCGATGTGGGCTTTCAAGTCTGTGATGCGGCGCTGCAAATTCATGGCGGATATGGTTATATAAGGGAGTACCCGCTGGAACGTCATTTCCGTGATGTGCGTGTGCACCAGATTTTAGAAGGCACCAACGAAATTATGCGCTTAATTATCGCCCGTCGTTTACTCGATGAAAATGCAGGACAAATCCTCTAAGTCTACTCGCAAGAAGTGTGACTTATCGGTTGGCGATAACATAAAAGGAGTCTATACAGATGGAATATTTAGTAGAACGTATCGAAGGCCATACGGCCATTCTGACGATGAATAATCCACCGGCAAATACTTGGACCGCCGAGAGTTTGCAGGCGCTCAAAGCCAAAGTGCTTGAGCTGAACGCGAATAAAGAAATTTATGCCTTAGTGTTAACGGGCCAAGGGCAAAAGTTCTTCTCTGCCGGTGCCGATTTGAAGCTGTTTAGTGATGGCGACAAAGGCAATGCGGCGACGATGGCAAAGCACTTCGGTGAAGCCTTTGAAACCCTAAGTCAATTCCGCGGTGTATCGATTGCCGCGATTAACGGTTATGCCATGGGCGGAGGCTTAGAAGTCGCACTTGCCTGTGATATTCGAATCGCCGAAATTCAAGCTGTGATGGCATTGCCTGAAGCGACCGTAGGTTTATTACCTTGCGCAGGTGGCACCCAGAATCTGACCGCATTAGTTGGTGAAGGTTGGGCTAAGCGGATGATTTTATGCGGTGAGCGCGTCGATGCGACTCAAGCTTTGAATCTGCGTTTAGTGGAAGAAGTGGTCGAAACGGGCGAAGCGCTCAATGCGGCAATTGCGTTGGCCGTAAAAGTCGCCAACCAAAGCCCAAGCAGCGTCACAGCGTGCAAGACACTCATTCAAGCGGGCCGCACTATGGCGCGTAGCCAAGCGCTGCCGATTGAGCGTGAATTATTTGTCGGGTTATTTGATACCGAAGATCAGGCCGAAGGCGTGAATGCGTTTTTGGGCAAACGTAAAGCTGATTGGAAGAACCGCTAATGACTAATGTAGTAGATAACGTAAATCAGGCCACGACCACGCAAAACGTGGTTTTTCAAACCTTAGCCACCGCGTCCGGTAAGTTGATTGGGGTGGTGACACTCAATGTGGAAAAAGCCCTCAACGCCTTAGATTTAGACATGGTGCGCGCTATGACGGCGCAGCTCAATCTATGGAAGAAAGACTCGCTTATCGCTTGTATCGTGTTAGATGGCAGTGGTGAGAAGGCATTTTGTGCGGGTGGTGATGTGCGTGCTTTATACCATGCATCCATTGCCGCGAAGGGACAAGTGACTGAGGAGGCGAAGGTTTTCTTCGAAGAGGAATATCGTCTCGATTATCTACTGCATACCTTTGGCAAACCTGTGTTGGTTTGGGGCGACGGCATTGTGATGGGCGGCGGGCTCGGTTTGATGGCGGGCGCAAGCCACAGAGTCGTTACCGAAACTTCGCGCATTGCTATGCCTGAAGTGACGATTGGCCTGTATCCCGATGTGGGCGGAAGCTATTTCCTTAATCGCATGCAGGGCAAAATGGGACTGTTTTTAGGGCTAACGGCCTATCAACTCAATGCCGCCGATGCCTGTTATGTGGGCCTTGCCGATCATTACCTGAACCGTGACGACAAAGAACTGATGTTCGATGCCATGGCCACCTTAGATTGGAGCGATACACCGGCGCTTAATCATCAACGCTTAGATAGCATGATCAACGAGTTATCTAATCAAGTGGATATCCCTAAGGGTGAAAGTGTATTGGCGGACAGCCAAGATAATATCGACCGACTGATGGCGGGTAGCTTGGAGGATATTGTCACCCGTATGTCGACGTTAGCGTCGGAGGATGCTTGGTTAATGAAGGCGCGCGACACCTTCCTGGCTGGCAGTCCTATCAGCTGGCATCTGGTTAATATCCAATCACAACTTGGTACTAAGTTAAGCCTAGCTGAATGTTTTAAATGGGAATTAACCGTCAGCGTTAACGTGTGTGCCCATGGTGATTTCTGCGAAGGGGTTCGCGCACTCTTGATTGATAAAGACAGACAACCCCAGTGGCGCTTTAAGGATGTTAACTCAGTGCCTACCGCTGTACTTGAGCAAATATTGACTTCCCCTTGGGGCGAGGCGCATCCCTTTAGCCAACTGAGCTAAGCGTTGAGTTAATTGTGCATAGAGTTGGCTAAGCGTTGACTTGATTAACGCAGACTTGAATAGTGCTGAGTGTATAGGCTCAGCCAAGTTCGCTTTACTCTGTGATAACGACAGCATAATCAACGGACTAGCAGTATCACTACACTAAATCACTACACTAAAAAGAGAACAGCACACAGGAGTGACAGCATGAGTACAGTAGCATTTATCGGTTTAGGTAATATGGGCGGCCCAATGGCAGCCAATTTATTAAAAGCGGGCATGACGGTTCGCGTATTTGATTTAGTCCCAGAAGCCATGCAAAGCCTTGCCGAGCAAGGGGCCTTTGTTTCTAGTACGGCTTGCGGCGCGGCGGCGGGTGCCAATGTAGTGATCACTATGCTGCCTGCGGGTAAGCATGTGAAAAATTTATATTTAGGCAATGGCACAGACAAAGGCCTGCTCGAGGTCGTTGCGGGTGATACTTTACTGATCGATTGCTCGACCATAGATGCGCAAAGCGCGCAATTAGTGGCGGCCGAAGCGGCTAAAAGCGGCATAGAGTTTATGGATGCACCGGTTTCTGGCGGCACTGCAGGCGCGGCGGCGGGCACTTTAACCTTTATTTGTGGTGGTTCCGATAGCGCATTTGAGCGGGGTCAACCAGTATTGAAAGCTATGGGGGTGAACATATTCCACGCCGGTGGCCCAGGTGCGGGACAAGTCGCTAAAATCTGCAATAACATGCTGTTATCTGTGTTGATGGTCGGCACTTCAGAGGCGTTGCAAATGGGCATTGACCATGGTCTTGATCCTAAAGTCTTGTCCGACATTATGAAGGTCAGCAGTGGTGGCAACTGGACGTTAGAGAAGTACAATCCCTGCCCAGGTGTGATGGAGACTGTACCTTCTTCTAAGGGCTATCAGGGCGGCTTTATGGTAGATTTGATGGTTAAAGATCTCGGTCTGTCCCAAGAAGCCGCATTATTGAGCAACTCCAGCACGCCAATGGGCGCTTTAGCCCGCAGCTTGTATGTGAATCATGCAAGACAAGGCAATGGCCGCCGAGATTTTTCCAGTATTTTTGAACAATTTGCACAACTTAAAAAATAGACATAGTTAACAAGGGATAACCAGATGGATTTAAAAGATAAGGTTGTCGTCATTACTGGCGGCGCGGGTGGCTTAGGTCTGGCAATGGCGCAAAATTTTGCGCAGGCGGGTGCTAAGATAGCACTTATCGACGTGGACCAAGAAAAACTCGAGCGAGCCTGTGCTGAGCTTGGATCGGACACTGAAGTCCAAGGTTATGCCTTAGACATTACCGACGAAGAAGACGTCGTAGCAGGTTTTGCCTATATTCTCGAAGATTTTGGCCAAGTGAACGTGTTAGTGAACAACGCCGGCATTCTGCGTGATGGCCTGTTAGTCAAAGCCAAAGACGGCAAAGTCACCGACCGTATGTCTTATGAGCAATTCCAATCTGTGATCAATGTGAACTTGACGGGCAGCTTCCTCTGCGGTCGTGAAGCGGCAGCGGCCATGATTGAATCCGGTCAAGCGGGCGTGATTGTCAACATCTCTAGCCTAGCGAAAGCGGGCAACATGGGTCAGTCGAACTATGCCGCCTCCAAAGCGGGCGTTGCGGCCATGTCTGTTGGCTGGGCGAAGGAATTAGCACGTTACAATATCCGTAGCGCAGCGGTTGCACCGGGCGTTATCGCTACTGAGATGACGGCGGCAATGAAACCTGAGGCGCTGGAGCGTTTAGAGAAGCTAGTGCCAGTAGGACGCCTTGGTCATGCCGACGAGATAGCTTCCACCGTACGCTTTATTATTGAGAACGACTATGTAAATGGTCGTGTGTTCGAAATCGATGGTGGTATCCGTCTGTAATGACGATATCTTATTGATATTCATAAAAACCGAGCTGAGGCTCGGTTTTTTATTGCGTAAAGAAACATAATGGCATTTTGAACTCAGTCTTTGGATTTATTTAGATTTCACTGTTGGAGTTGACATTTAGTTGTTAACCTTCAACAATCGCCCTCCAGTTTTTTTACATAACTTTACATACATGTTTGTCGCATGTAATGGAGCTTAACATCCGGATGTCTTGGCAGGATAAAGCCCTCTGGCTTGAGAAAATCACTAAACGCATGATGTTAATCGTGGGTGTCCTAGGGTTGATTGTGATCTATTGCGGGTTCTTTTTTCTGCTCTTCAGTGGTCGCTCTGTGGCCGTGATCCCGTGGTTTTTCCTTATCTCACCTTGGGTGTGTATTTATTTTGGCTTAACGCAAGTACAGCAAGTGCAAGTGGTAAATTGGTTCTTAAAAAAATTTAAAAAATAACCAATTTCTGCAAGTTCCTATTTTGTTTCGGTTTGTGCAGTTGGCAAACATTGGGGAGAAACAATGAAGTTACATGGATATTTATGGGTGCTAGGGAGTTTGTTTTGTTTGGGGGCTTGCGAGCGCTCGAACAAAGAAACACCGCATCTTAGTGATAATGGTGGGCGTATTGTTGCGCCCTATGGCAGTTGGCTGTCTCCCTTATCGGCGAATGATGTATTTGAACAGGCCGATAATGTCGCCGAGTTACAAAGCGTAGATGGGGCGATTTATTTCTCTGAATCCGATGGTGATAAGCAAGGCCAAGTAGGGATTAAGCGTCTCGATAAACAGGGCAATATCGCCGACGTCGTGCCGCCAAGCTTTAATGTTAAATCCGCCGTCCATGAATACGGCGGCGCCGCCTTTTTAGGGATAGGCCAGAGTTTGTTTGCCACTAAGGCACAGGATCAACTGTTTTATCGTTTCGCCCCTAATCAACCCCCCCTGCCGTTAACGCCTAATGGCACCCGTCATGCTGACTGTATCGCTTATCCTAAAGGGTCGCGGATTATCTGTGTGCGCGAGGATCATCGCCAGCCCGGTGAGCCCAAGGCGAGTCTAGTAACAATCAATCTTAACTTTGCTGGTGAAGGCGATACTTTTGTCTCGGGGCATGACTTTATTTCTTCGCCTGCCATCTCGCCCGATAACAGCCAACTGGCGTGGATCACGTGGGAACATCCCTATATGCCATGGGATAACAGTATTCTCTGGCTTGGCGATCTCGACCGTAAAGGGCAACTGCACAATATTCGTAAGGTCAACACGCCTACGGATTCTTCGGTGACGCAGCCATTATTCAGTCCTGATGGACAATTGTATGTCGTGTCGGATATCAGTAACTGGTGGAATATCTATCGAGTCACGGCACAAAATACCTTAGCCCCAGTGCTGAACAAAAAAGCCGAGTTTGCCGTGGCAGATTGGTATTTAGGCAATCACAACTACGCCTTCGAATCCGAAAAAACCATCATTGCCAGTTATATGCTTGGCAGTCAGGCGGCGCTAATTCGGCTGCATTTGGATTCGGGTTTGACCGAGTCCTTGGCTGTCGATTTCGGCGAAATCACCCAAGTGATCAGGGGCGAAGATGCCGTTTATTTTGTTGGCGCTAAGGCGACGCCAGAGAAGGGGATTTATAAAGTCATCGGCCGCGGCACTGAGTTGGTGTATACGCCTAACTTGCCAAAGCTTGATCCCAATTATATTTCTCGGGCAAAAAATATTACCTTTAAAACCGGCGTTAACCAGCAAGCCTACGGTTATTTTTATGGGCCAGTTAACCCCAACTATACTGCGCCCCATGATACCCGCCCGCCCTTGATAGTGATGTTGCACGGCGGCCCAACAGCACGTGCGAGTCTGGCTTATCGCAGTGACATTCAATTTTGGACCAGCCGCGGCTTTGCGGTACTCGATGTTAATTTTCGCGGTAGCAGTGGTTTTGGCCGTGCCTATCGTCAGAGTATTTACGGCAAATGGGGCCAAGCCGATGTGGAAGATGCAGTCAATGCGGCCCGTTATTTAGTCGATAAAGGTTGGGTTGATGGACAAAAACTGGCGATTCGAGGCGTAAGCGCAGGTGGGTTAACTGTGATGTCGTCCTTGGCTTTTTATGATGTGTTTCAAGCGGGGGTAAGTTATGCGGGGATCAGTGATTTTGAACAGCTGGCCAAGAGTACCCATAAGTTTGAGACTGGGTATTTAGATCAGCTCATTGGTCCCTATGCGAACAATCAAGCCCGCTATAGGGAGTTGTCGCCGCTGTATCATCTTGAAGGCTTGAATGAGCCCTTGTTAATTTTTCAAGGTCTGCGGGATCAAATTGTGCCGCCACAGCAGTCGCGAAAAATTTATGAGGCGTTAAAAGTCAGAGGTGTGCCAACAGCTTATATCGCCTATCAAGATGAGCCACACGGAGGTTGGAAACCCGAGCACAGGGCCGCAGGATTAGAGACCGAACTCGCATTTTATGGCCAAGTGTTTAACTTCACCCCTGCGGGTAAGCTAGCAACATTGGTGCTGGATAATGCTGCGGCGTTAAAGCCGACCTTAGTCCGCAATCAATAACGCAGTATTTACCGTTATGACTCTTGGCCGTTGCTATTGCGACTGGCTTTACGACAACACTCAGAGCCTGCATCTTGCAGGCTTTGGTCTTTTTGGGATTTGTCTATGTCAGTTTCGTGGTCCTCATGGCTTAGGCTATCGATAATCGCGCAGTGAGGCTGATCGCCGCCTTGGCATTGGGTCACCATGTGCTGTAATTGCGCCCTAAGCTGTTGCAACTTATTGATTTGCTCTTCGACATAGGCAAGGTGAGTACGGGTAAGTTGTTTAACATCTTCGGCATTACGGCTTTCATTGCCCTTAAGGCCAAGCAAGGATTTGCAATCTTCTAGGCTAAAACCTAAGTCGCGACATTGATGCACAAACTTAAGCGCTTCAATATCTTGATGGCGATAAACTCGATAACCCGCCTCATTGCGCTCGCCGCACACTAAGCCAATATCATGGTAATAACGGATACTCTTAACGCTCAAGCCCGTTTGTTTCGCCACTTCGCCTATCTTCATCTTGACCTCTTCTTTGAGCAACTGAATGGTTTTTCGCCCAGCAATTAATTGTCGATGTGATCACATTGAGTAAATTCATCCTTGACTCTCCCGCAATGGGAGACTTTATCTTAGACCTATAGTGTAAAACATCAAGTGAGGGATCTCCCATGTCTATGACCAGACTCTATGTCGCCAATATGAATTGCGCTGGCTGCGTCGCGAAAATTGAAAAGGCGTTTGCCGCCCAAGCGGGCGTCGAAGCGCGTGTTAATCTCGCCGATAAACAAGTGACGGTAGAAGGCAAGATGAGCGCCGATACCGCCTTAACTGTGATGGAAAAAGCAGGTTATCCGGCGCAGGTAGTGGTGGATGCAAAAGTCGCCGCCGAAGAAAAACGCCTAGAAGATGCTACTGAGTATCGGCTGCGGATGCGCCAAGCCATAGCCGCGCTCGTTGTGGGCGTGCCTATGATGCTGTGGGGATTATTGGGCGGCGAGATGATGATCAACAGTCCAGCGATGCAGCTTGGCTGGGGCATTATGGGACTGGTCACCTTGGCCTTGCTTGTTACCACGGGCGGACATTTCTACCAAGGCATGTGGCGGGCGCTAAAAGCCAAAACCACGAACATGGATACGCTGATTGTGCTGGGCACCAGTACGGCATGGGCTTATTCCATGCTGGTGGTCATTATGCCGAGCGCATTCCCTATGGATACCCGCCATGTGTACTTTGAGGCGAGTGTGATGATTCTAGGTTTGATTAACTTAGGTCACGGACTGGAACTTAAAGCGCGGGGCAAAACCAGTGAAGCGGTGCAGCGATTACTTGGATTGCAATCCACCACTGCGATTCGGATCACAGATAAGGGCGATGAAAAGGTTGAGATAAGTCAGCTGAAATTGGGCGATAAGCTGCGTTTGCGCCCCGGTGACCGAGTTGCCCTCGATGGTGAGGTCGAAACGGGGCAATCCCTATTAGATGAAGCCATGCTCACAGGTGAACCCATTCCCGTGCTTAAAAATCGCGGCGACAGTGTGAGTGCGGGTACAGTCAATGGCAACGGCAGCTTAGTTTATCGAGTAACGGCGGGGCAAGAAGATACCAAACTCGCCAAAATCATCGCACTGGTGCAGCAAGCGCAAACCTCGAAATTACCCATAGGTCGATTGGCTGACAGAATCTCAGCGGTATTTGTCCCGACTGTGGTGGCTATAGCGCTGTTGGCAGCGGCAATTTGGTATTTTGTGGGGCCAGCACCCGCCTTAAGCCATGCGTTAGTGGTGCTGACGAGCGTGCTCATCATAGCGTGCCCCTGTGCGCTGGGGCTGGCGACACCTATGTCTATCATGGTGGCCGTTGGCCGCGCCGCCCAAATGGGCGTGTTAGTTAAAAATGGTGAGGCCTTGCAAACCGCCAGTAAAGTCGATTGTGTGGTGCTGGATAAAACCGGTACTGTCACCTTAGGCAAGCCGCAAGTCACTGATTTTAATTTAGTGCAAACGCTGAGTGATGCCGATAAAGAGACTTTGCTGGGTGAAATTGCGAGTCTTGAGCAGCACTCTGAGCATCCGTTAGCGGGGGCGATTGTTAGTTATGCCAAGCAATCCCTGTCGCAATTGCCCGACACACAGGCATTTACGAACCATCAAGGTAAGGGGATTGAGGGCAAGGTCGATGGCGTATCGCTGGCGATTGGTAATCTCGCCTTAATGACGGCATTGGATATTGTTAATTCCGATGGCAGTGCCTTAGATCCAAAAGCGACATTAAGCTTTGCAAACCAAGGTAAAACTCCGATTTATGTCGCCAAAGCGGGCAAGTTAGTGGCCACTATCGCGCTGGCCGATCCGATTAAACCTGATGCTAAAGACGCCATCGCGGCCATGTTGCAAAGGGGTATTCGCGTGGTGCTGTTAACGGGTGATAACCCACAAACGGCGCAGGCGGTGGCCGACCAAGTGGGCATCACTGAAGTGATTGCCGGTGTACTCCCCGAGCAAAAACAACAGCATGTGCTGGATTTGCAAAAGCAAGGACATGTGGTGGCTATGGTAGGGGATGGCATTAACGATGCGCCTGCTCTGATGAGCGCCGATGTGGGGATTGCAATGGGATCGGGCACTGAGGTGGCGATTGAAAGTGCGGATATCACCTTGCTGTCGCAGCAGTTGATAGTGATTGCTAACTTATTGGCATTGTCGCGGGCGACGATTACCAATATTAAGCAGAATCTGTTCGGCGCCTTTGTGTATAACAGCTTAGGCATTCCGGTTGCGGCTGGCGTGCTTTATCCACTCACGGGCATGTTATTAAGCCCAGTGATCGCGGGTGCCGCCATGGCCTTGTCTTCACTCACGGTCGTCACGAACGCCAACCGCTTAAGACGGCAGAAGTTATAAGCTGTCGATACCTAAGCTAACTCAAAATGTTGAAACGGGTATCTTGAGTTAGCTTAGGGCTATGTCCACATTAGCCTTTGGCGTCGTCAAGGTTTGCGACGCTACGGGTCATCAGATTGTCATTCTGTTCGAATACATTGAAAGCTAAGCCAATAGGGTCAAATTAATTACGCTTCTCACGCAGGCATTGTGCGGCGATTTCGGCATTCCCTCTGGCTTTTGATCAGCCTTGGTAGTTGATAATTTAGCCCAAACTGCTATAGTGCCACGTTTATTTTTACCCCTTCGGCATAGCGTTATTTGGTTTATGCTTATTTAAAGCGGCGCCAGCTGGCTCGGCCAACATTACTCGATTTGGAAGTTCATTTTGATCACAACAGCAAATATCACCATGCAGTTCGGCGCTAAGCCACTGTTTGAAAACATCTCAGTTAAATTTGGCGGTGGTAACCGTTACGGTCTTATCGGCGCAAATGGCTGTGGTAAATCGACCTTCATGAAGATCCTGTGTGGTGATCTAGATCCTAGCAGCGGTAACGTCTCGTTAGATGTGAATGAGCGTCTGGGTAAACTAAGCCAGAACCAGTTCGGTTATGAAGAATTCAACCTGATCGATACCGTGATCATGGGCCACCGCGAACTGTGGAAGGTAAAGCAAGAGCGTGACCGTATTTATTCTTTACCAGAAATGAGTGAAGAAGACGGCATTACCGTTGCCAACCTAGAGATGGATTTTGCTGAGATGGACGGTTATACCGCCGAATCTCGTGCCGGTGAATTGCTGTTAGGTGTGGGTATCGGTATCGACAGCCATTTTGGTTTGATGTCTGAAATCGCACCGGGTTTAAAACTGCGTGTGCTTCTTGCGCAAGCCCTATTCTCTGATCCAGACGTGCTGCTGCTCGACGAACCCACCAACAACTTGGACATCGACACTATCCGTTGGTTACAAGACATGTTGAACCAACGTAGCAGTACTATGGTTATCATTTCGCATGATAGATATTTTTTAAACTCAGTTTGTACTCACATGGCTGACTTAGACTACGGCGAATTGCGCGTTTATCCAGGTAACTACGACGAATACATGCAAGCGGCTACCCAAGCTCGCGAGCGTTTATTGTCTGATAATGCGAAGAAAAAAGCCCAGATCTCTGAGCTGCAAACCTTCGTCGCACGCTTCTCGGCTAACGCTTCTAAGGCGAAACAAGCCACATCACGTGCCCGTCAAATCGACAAGATTAAGTTAGACGAAGTAAAAGCCTCTAGCCGTGTGAACCCCTTCATTCGTTTCGAGCAAGAGAAGAAACTCTTCCGTAATGCCTTAGTGATTGAAAATTTGACTAAAGGTTACGACACACCGCTATTTGAAGACTTAAACCTAATTGTTGAAGTGGGCGAGCGCATTGCGGTACTGGGTGAAAACGGCGTCGGTAAAACGACCCTGTTACGTACCCTGATCCACGACATCCCGCAGGATGCTGGTACTATCCAATGGTCTGAAAACGCCAACATTGGTTACTATGCACAGGATCATGAGTCTGATTTCGCTAACGAAATGACCTTGTTCGAGTGGATGAGCCAATGGCGCAAACCAGAAGATGACGACCAATCGGTACGTGGCATCTTAGGCCGTATGTTGTTTGGTTCTGACGACATTAAAAAGTCAGTCAAAGTGCTGTCTGGTGGTGAGAAAGGCCGTATGTTATTCGGCAAGCTCATCATGCAAAAAGCCAACATTTTAGTGCTCGACGAACCGACCAACCACATGGATATGGAATCGATCGAATCATTAAACAACGCACTGGAAATGTACGAAGGCACCTTGATTTTCGTGAGTCATGACCGTGCATTCGTATCGTCGCTAGCTAACCGTATCCTCGAAGTGACTCACACAGGTGTGAATGACTTCAGAGGCACTTACGATGAGTTCCTTGCCAGTAAAGGCATCGAAGTCTAAGGTTATTCTTGATTTAGCTGCATGTGTAAATGCATGCATCTAAATGCAGCATCAATAAAAACGCCGCAATGCATTGCGGCGTTTTTGTATCTGTTATCTGTCTATTATCTAGCGATTAGTTTTTTATGCACTTGATTCTAGCGCGTTAGCGACGCTCGTTATTGCACTGACTCTTGCTGCACATAAATCAAACTGTCGGTATCAAAACCGCGGGCTTTAGACATTTCAACAAACTTTTGCAGTACCTCGGTTGGCACAGTCGGGGTTTTAGCCAGTAGCCATAAATAATCCGTGTCGGGTCCCGAGATGAAAGCGTATTGATAGTTTTCATGATCTAATTCGAAGACCACATACGATCCATAAAATGGCCCAAAGAAGGAGACTTTCAAATAGCCTTCTGAGTCCCCATTGACAAAATAGGCCTTACCTTCGGCTTCTTTCCATTCGTTTTTAGCCGCTGAAAATCCACGGTTAATGACCATCACACCGCCATCGTCTTTCAGGCTGTATTCTGCGCTAACTTGGCTTAACCCCCTTTCAAATGAATGATCTAAGCGCGCAATTTCGTACCATTTCCCTAAGTATTTATTCAGCTCAAAATCATTAACGGGTTGAACCAATTTAGGCATGCCTAAACAACCGCTGAGCAAAAATACACTGATGACCAACAGTAGCTTTCTCAATTTGACCTCCTAATCTTAAGTCTTAGTCGCACATCTTAAGTTAAATGTTCAATCAATCCTCTGTCGAGCTTACACTATTTTCTTCATATTATTTCAGCTACTTGGCTTCTATTAGTTAAAGTCTTATTAGTTAAAGTCCTGTTGTTTAAAGTCCTGTCGGCGACAGTCTTGTGGGTTACTCGCTCGCAACCCGCACTTTGCGCTGACTGATAAAGCCTTGGCTAATGCCGGCCAGAATAATCAAGCCGACACCGCTTAATTGAATTGGGCTCAAGGTTTCACCAAATATCCACCATGCCAGCGTCACTACGATAACGGGTTCCACATAGGCGAGGGTGCCAAAGGTGACTGCAGGCAATTGCCGCAGGGCTTTTACTGCCAGTAATATTGCTAAAAATCCGGGGAAGAATCCAATCGCGACCAACCAAGCAATTTGCGGCAAACTTGGCGTCAGCGGTGCATTTATCACAAAGGGCAGTAGGCATAAAGCGCCGATACAAAGCTGCACTAAAGTGCTCTGATAGGGCGAACTCAGACTCGGTTTTCGGTTAATTAACATAAACCCGCTGTAGGTTAATAGGGCGAGTAGGGCATAAAAATAGCCTAATAATTCAGTGTGATTGCTCGCTTGCTGCGGCCCTGTTGGGATCATTAACATAAAGCCCATCAGCGCGACCACTACGCTTGCCATGCTTAAGCGGGTGAGTTTTTCGGCAAAGAAATAATGGGCGAAAATAGCCGACACCACAGGGGCTAAGTAAATAATCATGATCACATTGGCCATTTGGGTGTACTGAATGGCTTCAATGTAAAACACCATAAAACCCGCGAGCATAGCACCATTCACTAAGTTGCGTTTGCTGGGTTTATGGCTAATTTGCTGGCCTTTACCTGTGAGCAGCATATAAGCCAATAGAAATAGGGCACCGAGCATTAAGCGGTAGAAGGTAATGTGTTCGGCGGGCAGGGCGGCAAAGCGTGCGAATACACCGATTGTGCCCATAAGAATGGCCGCCAATAGGGCAAGAATGATAGCTAAAGCTGAGCTTGGCATAGATAACCTACAACAGAGTGAACAGAGAGTTAAGGGGCGACACCGTCCTGTGGACGGCGTCGATTTTGCCTTAAAAACTCACCCTAGGCTATGCCGATATATTAACTAAATAATGCTTTTACGTGAGCGGAAATGGTTAAAGCTATCTTGGCTGTAGGCCGCCTTAATCCGTTTTAACGCGGCGTAGTTATGGTCGAAGTACACATCAGTGGGGATAGCCTTATCTTTGAAGCTGATAAAGGCGCCCGAGGTGTTGGGGATGTCATAATTTCGGCTGGCATCAATCCAATCGAGTGCACGATTGATGCGAGTAAACACTTGGCTATCCTGCAATTGTTGTTTCTCTTGCAGCGCGTTATTCCACCAAGTTTGATATTGAATCGTGTATTGTCTGTCCTTGTAGGGGAAGGCGCTGCGGCTCTTTTGCTCTTCACCCATAGTGCGATAATAATCGCCCGCAATGGCGCCAAGGGTGACATAGGTAAATAGCCCCAATTGTCGATTACCTTCAAGCACATAGCGAGAAGTTAAGCTTTCAAGCAGTGGCTTATAACCGTCCCTTAGCCCCGTTTGATTGACTAAGCGCGAGGTGACTTTATGGGGCGCGGGCTCATCCAAATCGGGTGGCGTCGGTGAGCGATTTATGCCTTGCAAGTCAGCTTGCAGATGATGAAAAGATTCCCTCTCCCAATTGGCCATCAAGTTTTCACCGTAGGCTTTGGTGAGTCCGCCCATCCCCTCGATGCGAATATCATTGGGGACTAGGTCAAACTCATTAAATTGTGTCTGGATAAAGTGATTCAGACTGGCTGAATTGCCTTCCCAAAAGCCATACATCAAGCAGTTATGCTTAATCGACTCTGTGTCTATGTCAGGCGTTTTGTGTTGTTCTGCGGGTAAATGTTTGGCATTTATCTTGAGATTGGTACCAATCAAACAGCCTGTGCTGTCGGCATTAATGATGGCTTCCCAGCGCTGTAAAATGTCTTTGGTTGGTGTGTGCTCAATGAGTTCTTGGGTTTGTTTATCATAGCAATTCCACTCTAATTCAAATTTGAGCAGGCAAGGCGGTAGTGGAAAGGTTTGCACAAAAAAGCGGGTCACTATGCCGTAACTTAACCCACCGCCCCCCTTGAGCGCCCAGAGTAACTCAGGTTTATTGGCAACCGAGACGACTTGGGTTTCACCAATGCCAAGGACAATTTCTGCCTGTAATAGGGATTCGCAGCACATGCCGTATTTGCGGGTCCAAGGTCCTGAGCCGCCGCCCATAATAAATCCCGCTAAGGCAACGTTGCCACTAGTGCCATGGGGGATCATCACGCCTTTTTTCGCAAGGGCAGTGGTGAGATTGATAAAGCGATTGCCTGGGCCAATGGCCGCAATACCTGTGATGGGATCTAAAGTGAGGCTATCCATCTTCAGCAGATCTAACACTATGGTATTGGTTTCAGT
Organism: Shewanella scandinavica; assembly: GCF_031932065.1. Lineage (NCBI taxonomy): Bacteria > Pseudomonadati > Pseudomonadota > Gammaproteobacteria > Alteromonadales > Shewanellaceae > Shewanella > Shewanella scandinavica. Next base: position 38,358 of record NZ_JAUOES010000005.1, on the reverse strand, counting down.
GCTTTCACCTTCGTGATCATTCCCACCCGAGCGCACACTGATCGGCAAGTTATAATCGATGGCTGCTTTATAGGCGATTTTGACTTCTTCAGTGGAAGTGCATTTGATGATCGCCAGAGGCTTTTTTTGCAACCTGCGGTTGAACAGCTGGCAAGCTTGTTGGTAGGCAATCATTTGCTTACCCGTGCTGACCGAGAATTGCTGTTCACTATAATAATGGCCAGCGGTAATAATATTGTCGGCCGGAATGTGTGCGCGAACTTCATTGATGAAATTAACAAAGTTTTTGGCTTGAGTGATCACTAAGTTTTCACTGATCCGCACTTCTGCACTTAATTCTTCTTCGGTCGATTGCATAATCAAACAATCCCGTTCGAGTTCATTCGCGACGGTCACTTTAATATTCGAACGATAGGCCGTCAGCGATTTAAATACTTCAATATTGATGGTGATATCCGCTTGATTGCTCGCCGCGTAATTAACGACATAATTAAAATTAGGCCAAGTGTTATAGTCACACTCAATAATATAGGCTCGGCGTTCGTGGGGCGGAATAATCTTAGGCAGTTGTTGATTATAGGCGTTGCTATCCGCGGTGGTTTTTATGAATTGATATTCAGTATCATTAAATATGACCAGCAGCACTTTTTGTCTTTGAAGTGGGATAACGTTTTCATCACGAAAATTATATACATCTTGATGCTGGTAAATGTAAAGGTTATTTTCGGTGATCGATTTTTGTTGCGCCGGATTACGATAATAGTCGACGATTTCGGTTCGGGTTAATAATCGATTAAGTAAAGTGATGCCAAATATTTCACCATCGAAATGTGTGTCACGGTGATTGGGTAATGACACGTTTTCAATTAAAAACTCATTGTCAGCAACCAGTGACAGGTTATTGAGTTGTGTATGGGTAATTTCACCATCCACATAACAATTTATTTCATGGTATTCATGGCAGATAGACAATAAGTGCCACTGGCCGTCATTGAGTCCACCTAAGGTTGATATTGCCTCAGCCCGCAGTAAGGTGGTATTAATCACGCATTCAATATGCCCCAGTGAATTAATATCCACCGCGAAATAGGTATCTTCTCGATCGGTTTTATAATGGAATACACGCCCACCTGCGCTGGTTTTTACCCAACACTGGTAAGTAAATATGGCAAGGGGTGACGTGCTCACGGGTAAGCTTTTTTCAATCACTGCCCGTATATTTCTTGATGCCTCAAGCTTATTCATATTCGTGCGTCCTTTCGTGTGCTTTGTGTGTTTTACCTCAGTGCGCTAAAGCGCAACTGGGGTAATTCATCCCGTGGTTAATCCATCGCAGGTAACTAAGTCGCGGATAACTAAGCCGCGGGTAACTATGTTTTGGGTAAATCAGTTGTGGGTAAATAAGTCGCCAATTAATGGGGATTAAAGCGACGTATTGATCCTGTCACGGCCATCGGCTTTGGCGCGATACAATGCGGTATCGGCGGCGCACAGCATGGCGAGTGAGGTACGGAACTGGCCATTGATTTCACTCGCAATCCCTTGGCTCGCGCTCACAGAGACATAGTCGCGCAGGCCTTGCTCAGTAAAGCGCAGATCATTAATCCCTTGCTGCACTTTTTGGGCAATCGTCAGTGCCATTTTGGCATTGTGGCTTGGTAGTATTAGCGCGAATTCTTCGCCGCCGTAACGCGCTGCCAGGCCAATGTCTATTGGCACTATGTCAGCAATCACTTTGGCAATCTTACGTAGACATTCGTCGCCTTGGATATGGCCGAATTGGTCGTTAAACACTTTGAAATAATCCACATCGATAATCACCACGCTGATAGGGCGCAGCTTACCCGTGCATTCTTCCCAATAGTGATGCAGCATTTCGTCGAAGTATCGGCGGTTCGCCAGCCCAGTCAGTGAATCCGTGGCAGCCAATTTACGCAGCTTTTGATTCTCCGCTTTGTGCTGCGTTAAATCGTGCATCATCATCACGAACAGAGGTTCATGGCTGGGGATGTAGGAAATGGAGAGTTCGACATCTTTTGCTTTGCCTGAGGCGGTAATGAGGGTAATTTCTTCGGCGCAGTGCTGCACTGGAATGCCGCAGTTTTTGCCTAGTTTAATATCATTGCTCAGCAGATTGTCGTAGCGAGCTTGATGGTGCTCGGTCAAAAAGTTGCGCCAATCTTGTCCCTTCAAACTGGCCTGCGGGCATGTCAGTAAGTCAGCACCTTTGCTATTGCTAAAGTAAATGTAACCTTGGGCATTGACGATAATCACCGGCTCGGTCAGATGCTGAATAAACTGTTGAATCGTTTCAATCGAGGCATGTTCGAAGAAGGTTAACGGCAATGCGGGCTCGACCAAGCCTTGCTGCGCAGTACACTGTAAGCCATTGTCTTCACCCACAAGTGATAATGGATGTTGTGAGCGAGTCTGTTTAGGTGAGCTTGTCATTGTTATCATTCTCCGTGAACCTAATGTCATCTGCGCTAAGCGCTTTTCTGATGATGACTTTATTCTTCGCAAAGAAAAGATACCTTCTGCTTACCTTCCGATTTAATCTATTGTTTATAAAGGTTTTAAATTTACTCTTCTCACGGTAAATACCCAGGTTTAGCTGAAACGTGCGAGGTTTGGGGCATGGCTAAGTTGAAAGAGTGGCACTCATGAGTGGATTTTTGGCTATTAAGCGGCAAGGGCAAAGGATTTTAGTGTCGAAATTTAACCGCAGATAAAGAGGTGGAAACGGCTCGTTTACCCTAAAGGTTGATTTGGATGCAGAGCTTCGCTACTCGATTTTCCTCTACACCATTTACCACCTTGCTGAAGTTTAAAAGCGCACATCGCATCCCAACGACCACTGATGCCACTGTACTGGCGGCGAAAATCTTTAGCAGAGCTGAGCCAAGCATCTGATGCAATCCCTAACTCATTGAGCAGTTTTGGTCGCTGATTATCGATAAAGCCTTTTTTATCATGGCGAATGGCGCGGCCAGTCCAATCGATAAGTTCCAGATAATCCGCAAAATGAAAAGGGATGCCCGTTTGTTGACTAGAGTGTGTCGCCGCATCGAACTTGGCGAGAGATTTGTTTATCGTTTGAGGCTTATTTTTTGCGGATTGGACTGGTGCTTGCGGTGAGATGATGATGTTATTTACCTGCTTGAGTGCACTAATTCTTTCTTGAATCGAGGTGAAATCAGAAGATTGTAAAGAGTCGGCAATCCCTGCTCGAATAGGGTTTAAATCCACGTACATCATGCAGGCTAGTAAGGCTTGCTCATCTAGCAAAGCTTGGGATTTGAAACGGCCTTCCCAGAACGCACCTTTACACTCATCTTCTCGATTCGCTTTACGGGCAATTTCTTCGTTCAGGCAGCGCACCTCTTCTTCAAATCAAAGGCAAGATATGCTGGATAAACGTTCATGCCATTCGGTAATTAACCCATCGAGCAGCATGCGTTCACCGTCAATTAAGGCTTCACCATTCATATACTTAGTTGCGACAGTATGGCCTTTAGTTATTTGACACCACCGGCTGATAACCTCTTTTGGGCTTAAGGTTTTTGCTTCCTCAACATCAATTTTAAGTACTAAATGGTAATGGTTGTTCATCACTGCATAGGCGCAAATGTCGATACAAAAGATAGCAGATAATGCTTTGATTTTATCGACAATCCAGCCACGTCTATGTTCATAACTGCGGCCTGTGAGTTTATCTTCACCGCACAGAAAAGCCCTTCTGACACAGCGATTTATCACATGATAGAAGGGCGTTGTATTGGCATCGATAAGCATTCTTCTGGCCGAGGTCATGACTCGCTCCAAACAGACAAGGTGAAGATAATCTAAAGACTAGTAGAAGAGGGGACAAAGCACAAAAAGACATGGCTGTCCCCGCTTTTTGCGCTTTTTAATTCCGTAGCAGCAGAGCATTTATAACTCATTTCAGGAGGCACTTATCTCGAAAAGATATGGCTGTCCCCGCTTCTTCCTGGTGATTTGACACCAGCGGCTGATAACCTCTTTTGGGCTTAAAGTTTTTGCTTCCTCAACATCAATTTTAAGTACTAAATGGTAATGGTTGTTCATCACTGCATAGGCGTAAATGTCGATACAAAAGATGGTGGATAATGCTTTGATTTTATCGACAATCCAGCCGCGTCGATGCTCATAACTGCGGCCTGTGAGTTTATCCTCACCGCACAGAAAAGCCCTTCTGACACAGCGATTTATCACATGATAGAAGGGCGTTGTATTAGCATTGATAAGCATTCTTCTGGCCGAGGTCATGACTCGCTCCAAACAGACAAGGCGAAGATAATCTAAAGACTAGTAGAAGAGGGGACAAAGCACAAAAAGACATGGCTGTCCCCGCTTTTCCCCGCTTTTCGTGAGAAATGCTCTGCCGTAGCAGCAGAGCATTTTGAGCTCATTTCAGGAGGCGTTTATTTCGAAAAGATATGGCTGTCCTGAGAGAAATCATATATTTAGTGGCAATGGCATGGCCTTTGGTGATTTGACACCAGCGGCTGATAACCTCTTTTGGGCTTAAGGTTTTTGCTTCCTCAACATCAATTTTAAGTACTAAATGGTAATGGTTGTTCATCACTGCATAGGCGCAAATGTCGATACAAAAAATGGTAGATAATGCTTTGATTTTATTGACAATCTAGCCACGTCTGTGCTCATAACTGCGCCCAGTGAGTTTATCCACACCGCACAGAAAAGCCCTTCTGACACAGCGATTTATCACATGATAGAAGGGCGTTGTATTGGCATCGATAAGCATTCTTCTGGCCGAGGTCATCATCCGCTCCAAACAGACAAGGTGAAGATAATCTAAAGACTAGTAGAAGAGGGGACAAAGCACAAAAAGACATGGCTGTCCACGCTTTTCCTATGCTCATAACTGCGCCCCGTGAGTTTATCTTCAGCACACAAAAAAGCCCTTCTGACACAGCGATTTATCACATGATAGAAGGGCGTAGCACTGGCATCAATTAACAGTCTTCTGGCCGAGGTCATGGCAAACTTCACACAGACAAAATCAAGATAATGTAAAGCCTAGTAGAGGAGGGAACAAAGCATTATAAGACATGGCTGTCCCCGCTTTTCAGATTTAGGATTCAGCGTCGCGAGCAATCAAAGACAGTGCTGTTATGGGAAAACGGAGGATAAGCAGATGTCTTGTGAGAAATGCTCTGCCGCAGCGGCAGAGCATTTAGAGCTCATTTCAGGAAGCACTTATCTCGAAAAGATATGGCTGTCCTGAGAAAAATCTCTGATAAAAGCTAAGGGAACAAAGTATCAAAGATATGGCTGTCCCCGATTTTTCGTTCCTTAGTTTTCAGGACGGTTAACCACTTCTGGATCAGGACTCAATAGCATTAGTGTGTTTGTCGTGTTTGTTAACACAAACTGGAACTTTGTTGTACCAGTTGTGTGGTCCAAATCTACAAGTTGTACCAACTGCCCATCACTACTAATTGTTACGGCATCAATAATTTCATCGAAAGGAGTGATGAAACCAACGCCAGCAAATTTTAATCCTTTTCCAGTATTATCAATTAACTGATAAGTGATAGTACTTGCCTCTGTAATTGTGACATCACCTTGGCACTGCTCACCAGTCATATCGACATAGCTAAAAACTGGTTCATTATTATCTAAGTTAACAATTACTTTCATAAAGTGAGCGTGACCTTGTACATTTTGCATTTTTTACTCCTTTTTGATTAAAATTCAATGTTATTAATTTTTGATTTAGTAAGGGTTTCAATTAATTCTTTACTAGTATTTTTATCGTTCAAGCATATCAATGATTTTATATATGGGATAGTGATTCCTGGGCTTTTGTTTTTACTTACAAAAGGTGTTAGTAAGGCTTTAATATCTTCACATGTTTCAATGGCATTTTTATTCAAATTTTTTAATGATGATGCTTCTATTAGTAAACTTTCTGAAAATGGTATAATATTGTCTTGAGAGTTGCTGCTGTCTTCTTGCAAGGAAATGAAAATAGTTTTTGCTTTTTTAGAAAAATCTAAGCTATTGTTGTAATCCTTTATTTTCTCCATGTGTTTTGCAAGAGCGAGGTAGTATTTGGCTAATAACTCTTTATCCTTTTTTGAAGCGGTTTGATTGCTTTTTATTTGCTCAATCAAGCTTTCGAGTTTAAGTTTTTCATCTTGATTGAAATCACCATAACCAAGGCTTATTAGATTTAAGTAGGAATAGTTTTTCTGCATTTTAATTATTCTATTATCGGAGTCTTTATCTGATGCTTTTTTTATTGTTAAAAAACTAAGTTTAGCCTTGTTAACTGAATTTTCAGCATCATTTTTATAATTAAGCAAAATTGATGATAGCTGATAGCTACTTGAAAGTCTTTCAAGAAGATAGGGTTGTTGTTCTAATTTATCATTCGAAAGTTCAGTTTGTATTTTTTCATGAATATTAATTGCAGCAGTAACTTCACCTAATGATGTTAACGCACTGGCTAACCAAGATCGTGCATTAACTACATCAGATAAAAGTTGAGTATTAGTAGGATCTGTTTCTAGAGCACTAAGTTTTAATGTCAGAGACTCCTGAAATCCATTCTTTGCTTCAACGAATTGTTGTCGTTGCATCGAAAGTGAGCCTAATGAATTGTAAGCATATGATAGTTCCATCAATGCATCCTTATCATCAGGCGCTAAGGAATACATCTTTTGACTGTATTGTAAATATAGTTCAAAGAAGGGGGTGACTGATTCCCACTTTCTATCATCGTACTCTATTTGCCCTAACCAGAAGGCATTGGCACCTAAGGTTTTCAGTAGGGCTAAGTTTTCTGGCTGTAACTTCAAGAGCGGCAGCATTTTTTCTTGCGCTGCGAGCAGGGCGCTGCGGGCTTCATCGATTTTATTGCGCGAATATGCCACTTCGCCCATGGCTTCTAAGGTTTGGCCGTGTTGGAAGCGGGCGTCAAAACTTAAGTGTGCATCATCTTCTGTATTGGAAAAATCACTGAAATATTCCAGTGCTTTATTGCTTATCCCGTCGAGTAAGTCCATACGGCCGATGCCGCGCATCTTGTCGGCGAAGTCGCCCACCATGAAACCGAGCAAATCTTCGGCGGCGAGGCGTTTTTGCAGGGCGAGTTTTTCAGCTTCTATGCTACGCATACTCATGATAATGGAAGTGAGGGTGAGGACGCATAATAGGGTGACGGTTAAGCGCCTCGTCCAGCGCAGCATATTGGCGCGTTTGGTGGAGGCTGTAATAAAGGCGGTTTCGGGTTCGTCTAAATCGAATAACGGATTTTGGCTGAGGCTTTGGGCTTCTTTTAAAGGTTTACCTTCAGCGAGTAGATAGGCGCTGTGTTTGGCTTCGCTGAGCCAGCGTGTTGAAAGATGCTGTAGGCGACTCTTAATGCTCAAACTATCGCTATGTTCGCTAATCCAAGCCGTCGCCCGTGGCCAACGGCGCAGCAGGGCTTCGTGGGCGATGCTAAAACAGGGTTCACCATTTTGCAGATGCGACACGAATAAGCGGCTATCGACCATGGCTTGCACTAGGGCAGTTTCGGCGGTGCTTTGCAGCTGCGACCAGCGGGCGGTGCGGCTGGTGATGGACTTTTCATCTTCGCGCAGGGTGACTAGCAGGGATAAAATCCGTGGCAGACTGGCTTTTTCGGCATCGCTTAAATGGGAGATCGCTTGCTCGGCATTTTTGCCAATCGCCCCTTCAATACCGCCAAGGGCATGATAAACCGAGACTAATAACTTATCGTCGGCGCTGCGCTGCAAATACAAGGCCTGCAGCGTGTATTGCAACATGGGCAGTGCATCTGGGTTACTGGCGGCGTCGCTGCAGAGCATTTCATCGAGCGGCATCGCGGTTTCGCTGTCAACTTCCCAGCTTAAGTTGGCGGCCACCGCAGGCAGGCGGATCATTTGCAACAGTTCAGTGCGTGTCGGCGGCGCTAAGTCAAAGTGGGCGCCGCGAGATTTACCGGCCATTAAGCTTGGGTAGCCCACAAGTAAAGGATAAAAATCGTTGCGACAGGCACTGATAATAATCACGGCCTTAGAGGTAGCGAGTTGTTCCAGCAGTTCAACAAATACCGTGCGCTCGGTGTCGCTAAATAGCGGTGATGAGAGCAACACTTCTAATCGGTCGATAAACAAGGCAAAAAACGGCTGAGTAAAGGGCTGAACCTTGAGAGCTTGGGTGCACTGGTTGATTACGCCTTGGATATCTTCGATGAGTTGAACCGCCAGAGTATCGGCACTCATGCCTTCGAATACTGGCGTGTCATTGATTTCCCAGTCGAGCATAGCGCTGGCAAGATCGGTTAGCAGTTGCCCTTTACTCACATCGGCAAAATCTAAGCTGCTGAATGACGCGACGCCAATGCCGTTATAGCCACCGCCCTTCATTAAATTGGGGACGACACCGGCATTTATCAGGGAGGATTTACCGCTGCCACTTGGGCCTAAAACCAGACAGAAGGCACGGCCATAGATGATTTGCTGGCTGATACGGTTAAGCAAAGTGCTGATTTGTTCACTGCGACCAAAAAACACCTCGGCATAGTTAGCGCTATAGGCTTGCAGACCCGGAAAGGGCGAGCCGCCTTGCCAACTTTGCGGGCTGGCGGTGGCTTCGTGGCCGATAGGAAAACGCACTTCGGCTAAGGTGCGATAGCCGCGTTTGCGTATGGTTTCTATATAGGTGGGATCGGTGGCGCTATCGCCTAATGCTCTACGTAACTGATTGATAATCTTGTGTAGTGGATTGTCGCCAGTATCTACGCCCGGCCAGCAGTGGCTGACTATTTCATCACTGCTGACGACTTCACCCGCCCGTTGACAGAGAAACAACAGCACATCCATCGCCTTGGGCTCAAGTTGTTTGACTTGTTTGCCAAGGAGCAGACTATTGGCGCTGGGATTGATTTGCCATTCACCAAAGAAAAATGTGCTGTCACTCATAACGATGTCCATTTATTGAGTATTGGCTAGCGTACTGTGGGAAAACGTACCGTTAGTTACCACTCTTGTAGTTATATTTTTGTTATGTTTTATGGTAGATGCTGGGCTGTTGTCAGCCTAAGGTTTGATGTCAAAGCCTTGACATTATGCCTATTACATTTGTTATTTAAAAGGAGTAACCCTTGATAATCAATGTAAATTTTATTCATGGCAGCTATGGGGAATTATCTGCGGCCTGTCATTTTTCTGTCAACAGTTTGTGCTTTACGTAGCATGTTAAATAACGCGGCGGCTTTTGGCTGTTTATTAGCAAAACATCAACAATGGAAAAGTGCCCACTATGGGCACTTTTCAATGAGAGAGAAAACTCGGGCGGATTAATTTTATCGGGCTAACTTTGTCGTGTTAGCTTGGGGCGGTTAACTTGAGCCTCGCCTCTGGTTTAACATTGGCATTTAAAGCCCGCGTCTTCTATCTGCTCGTTAATATCAGCCCCTTAACATGAGCCTCTAATGTCAGCGGGTTAAGATCAATGCCGTGGCTTGATAGCTTAATCTGGCCATTTGACCTTGATCTTGCAGTTCTAACTCATTGAGTTCGAATGGCGGCTGTAAACCCGAGGCTTGGATGAGCTTAGGATCTAACATCAGCTTTAACTTTGGCGACTCTGGGGTCAGCCAATTAGCCGCTTGGGTACGTAGAATCGCCACCTTTTGACCTTCGGCATTGGTGCCGGTTAACGTGCCACTTAAGCCAAAACGTCCCGCCTCGGCGACCGATAACTCAAAGTTGATTTGGTTAGGCAAACCTTTATCCCAAACCGTGAGCACTTCGGGCTTGATGCTCGCCGAATTGACATAGGACTTAAAGACAGATTTGACCGTGCGCTGCACTGGGCGGCCATCGACTTGGGTTTGCACTGTAATTTCAACTTCACTGAAACCCGCATTACTGCTCGAAAGTGCCACGCCCGCGGGGATCACCGCTTGCCATGTCTCACCTTGTTTTACCATCGTCAGTGGTTGCATATCGCCATCGGCTTGCTTGAGTGTTGCCTGCGGCACGAAGGTGTTATCACTTTGGCTGAGTGCGAGTTCAAGCCCAAGGGTTTGCGCATCAGCCGCGATAGCGGAGGAGGCTTTGACACTCAGTTGATAGGGCGAGCCTTTTTCCTTCACATTGACTAAGTAGTTGGCGCTTGGCGTTAACGGCTGACTGACCTGCAGGCGATATTGGCCCGGTGTGGCTTTCGCCGACATTTGCAGTGCGCTGGAATCATCGGTTAATCCTGCGCTAGCAAGGGCATCGGCGTTGGCCATCGATTTGACCAATGACTCATTGGTGTTTATCCCGCTGCTGTTGGCCGCTTTGCCTTGGGGTGACTGATTAGGGCTAACGCGCTGAATTTGTACGCGCTCAGGGGCAATAGCCTCTGCATGCATTAAGGCGCCAGAACTGGTATCGCCCCGAGGCGCAATGCGCACTAGGCTCGACGCTTGGCTCATGGTGAGGCCCACGCCCGCATTAAGCTGCGCGCCGGTTACATTGACCCAATACTCGTCACTTTGGCTGGCTTGTTCAAGCTGCGGCGCGCTTGCCTGATACTCGCCATACAAAGGGGTGATAAAGCTAATGTAGTCCGTACTGGTGTTAATGGGCGCCAGTGTTGGACTGGCAATATTGCTATCGACAAGATCGGTATTGCTCGGCGCGGCTAGGGTTAACCCTTTGGCGTACATAGGGCTGGCATTGGTTTTGGGATCTATGGGTGTGGCTTCGTCTTGGCAGGCTGCGAGCAGTCCGCTTAGCGCCAAGATACTGGCAAGTTTGCTGAGTGTGTGCATCTTAGTGCTCCTTAAATGTGGTTGCGGATCAGCGTGTCTAAATTGAAACACGCACGGCGGCTCTGCTGATGGCTTAGGGGTTCTTGGCCACGGGTCTTTTGTTTATCGATAAACCAGACTGTGCCAGCTGCCTTTTGCGAGCTGCAATTTAAGAAGCCGTCGGAGCAGCTATCGAGCCAGTTTTGAGTAGTTTCGAGCGCGACTTGGTATTGGTAACCCGCGCAGTAACTGTCGCTGTCCCAAATGGCGGAATCAACATCTGAGCCCACCACGACTTCGAAGGGTTTACCCAGCGATGGGCGACCTGCAGTGCCGTAGAGCATAGTGTTGTTGTAGTTTGCCATCCAACCCACTTGCTGTTGTTTCACCGCATTGCTGCCATATCCTAAGAGCCAGCCTAAGCTGGTTTCGAACACATTACCTTGGTTCACCGCATCGGCCAGCGGCGTACCGGCACTGGATGGGGCGAGGGCGATAACCTTTGAGGTGGCGTTGATCACCGCAGGATAACGGCTATCCCACGTGGGGTTAGATAAAATCCACCGCACTACGTTGCCACCATTGGAGTGGGTCAGCAGAATTAAGTCGTCGATATTTTTGGTTTGGATAAAGCTATTGAGCTGGGTCGCCAGACAACCTGCGGCGCTTTCTTCCCACATATATTGGTCAAAGTCGCAGTTGATCACTGTGTAATTGTTTGGCACTGGGATACCTTGGCGCACTGAGTTAACAAATTCGGGCGTCCAGTAATCAGCTAAGGCATTGGTCTGGTGACCCGTACCGTGGATAAAGGCAACTCCGGTTGCAGCTAATGTCGCTGGGCTGACAGCTAACAGACCCAAGAGCATGAGGGCTTTTTTGATCTTCATGGGTATATCTCGTGTTGTTGGTCTTGTTGATAGTGGCCGCGCAGTCCGTTGCGACTGTTTAGGGCAAATCGGTTAATGCTAAGGATTTGCCGTAATTTAGCGTTAAATCGGCTGACATGGCTCGGGTTATATGCGCCATAGGCGCGGGTTACTCACTTTGGGTAGAACATGATTTAAGGCCTGAATACGACGGGATAGGGTGAATGCGCTAGTTTAGGATGGCAGCCGATGTGATTGCCGTAACTTAGCCATTATCAACAGGACTTAACTCAAGCTTCTTAACCTAGACGCAACATTTTGAGCTGGCAAGTAAAAAAATCACCATATAATTGAATAGCATGGCAGTATTTTAAAGCATACGTTTTAATGTCAATATCGAGGGAGATAAGGTGATGATAAGCAATGACTAATAAATGGTACTGTGTTTTATGGTGTTTGAAATCCTGGCTCGATTACGCAAAAGAATTTTCTGTGACATTGGCCTTGCGTTTGAGTTAATAGGTTTATCGTTCTGTATATAAAGGTTTTTTGGATAAATCCGCTAAACTTAGCCACTCGCTTTGTGAGATCGACATCAGCTTAGTGCATTTAAAGCGTAAACCGATTAGGCTGAGCTGAGTTAAAGTCGCATCAACGTGATGAATACCCATACTGCCAAGCATGCACGCATTTATGATATGTCAGCTTTTAGGTCACTGATTGAACCATTGATTGAACAACTGATTTGAGCCATTGGTTGAATCACTAATAGAAACAACGATTCAAACAGTGATTGAGCGATGGGCTGAAATACGAGATGCAATGCGACTTGGGCAGGTTTAAAGAGATAAGGGAGAATAAGTTTGGCGATAGAACATAATGAGATGGTGAGCTGCTTAAGTGGATTGCAATGCCGCACTAACTTCACCATAAAAAACATTACCGAATACATGCTCCCAGACACCAAAGAGGCGTTCTATTTACACCTCGACGGTAAATCACCGAACTTGATTATTCGGCCCGCATTTGAGGTTTTTTCTGGCGAACTCGCCACCATTGCAGGCGTGCATGCCAAATACGATTATTTCCACAATGCGGAGATGACTCGTTTTCCAAAGCGTTTGCATAAGAGTCTCACCGAAACCCACTATGGACTTGCCTTTAGCTTTGACACAGTCGAAGCCGTGCAGCAATTTGTCAGCCGTTTAGGTGCCATAGTCAAAGGTGCATAAATTTTAGTCTTGACGCTTTAGGGTTAAATTCCCCAATACCAATGAAAATGAGGAATTTAACTGCTGCCTTTTTACGCGGCGTTTCAGTATATTCATCAATAGATGAATTTTGCTGGAGCCTGCCATGTCGCTTATTCCCGGTCGTCCTAGGGGCGTCGTTCCATTTAGCACCCAACCTGAATCGCCGCCCATTCTCGGTCGTCCGAAGGGAAACTCAGACGCGCGTCAACGCTTAATAAGCGCTGCCTTAAGTCTCTTTAGTCATCGCAGTTATCCTACTGTGTCTACCCGTGAAATCGCCCGCGAAGCCGAGGTCGATGCTGCACTTATCCGTTACTATTTTGGTTCGAAAGCGGGTTTGTTCGAACAAATGGTGCGGGAAACCCTTGAGCCCGTATTAACCCGCTTACGCGAAATATCTGCAGCTGAGGCGCCGAATAATGTCGGCGAAATCATGCAGACCTACTATCGCGTTATGGCGCCCAACCCTGGCTTGCCACGGCTGATTATACGGGTATTGCAGGAGGGCGATGGCTCGGAACCCTATCGAATTATCTTGTCTGTATTTGAGCAAGTGTTAACTCTGTCGCGGCAATGGCTCGAATCCACGTTAGTTAATTCGGGATTATTAAAAGAGGGCGTCGACCCCGATTTAGCACGGCTAAGTTTTGTGAGTCTTATGGTATTTCCGCTTATTGCCCCGCCCGTATTAATGCGTCAGTTCGGCTTTTTTGATGCTGATGCTGCGCTTTTGCAGCGCTTAGCTCTGCACAATATGCAGGTTTTTACGCAGGGACTGTTATGTGAACCAAGGAGCCAGTCATGAGCTCAACGAAAGGTTTGACTATGTTGAATGACCAAGATTTTAGTCGCAATCGTTTCAGTAAAAACAACTCAAGTAACAAAAGTTTAAGTAACAACAGTTTAAGTAGCAGCAAGTTAAGAAACAATAAGTTAACTAATCAAACCGCGTTAATTAAAAGAGTCGCGACAGGTGTCGTTTTAGGCTGTTTGCTGCTGCAGTTAGCGGCTTGCAGCAAAGAGTCGCCTAGCGTCCTTGGCACAGTCGAGCGTGACAGGCTGACACTGACCGCGCCCGTGGGTGAGTTGATTACTCAGGTAAATGTGGTTGAAGGTCAGCAGGTTAAGGCGGGCGAAGTGCTACTAACACTCGATTCGACCTCGGCCAATGCGCGCCTTGCCCTGCGTCAAGCCGAGCTTGAACAGGCCAAGGCTAAACTTTCTGAGGCGGTGACTGGTGCGCGTTTAGAGGATATAGAACGCGCCAAGGCCGTGCTCGATGGGGCAAATGCCAGCGTGAAGGAAGCGCAGCGAGCCTTTGAGCGTACCAACCGTTTGTATGCCACCAAAGTGCTGAGCCAAGCGGATTTAGATACCGCCCGTGCGGCGCGGGATACCAGTTTAGCCAAGCAAGCCGAGGCGGAGCAAAGCCTGCGCCTACTAGAAAATGGCACCCGTAGTGAGCAGCTAGAACAAGCCAAAGCCGCGGTGGCCGCCGCCAGCGCCAGTGTCGCCATCGAAAAAAAAGCCTTAGCCGACTTGAGCTTAGTGGCGGCGCGTGACGCCGTTGTCGATACGCTACCTTGGCGTGTAGGCGATCGCATTGCGGCGGGTACTCAGTTGATTGGTTTGCTGGCGAGTGAGGATCCCTATGTGCGGGTTTATCTGCCCGCGACTTGGTTAGACAGAGTGAAGGCCGGTGATAGCGTCAATATTCTTGTGGATGGCCGCGAGATACCGATTACTGGCACAGTGCGCAATATCCGCAGTCAACCCGCTTACACACCGTTTTATGCGCTTAATGAGCGTGACCGAGCACGGTTGATGTATCTGACAGATATTACGATTTCTGCCGAGGGACAGGATTTGCCGACGGGCATGGCATTAGCTGTGGAAATCGATGTGCAGCCAAAAGTGCAACAAAAAGTGAAACAGCCATGAGCCACGCCGATTTTGCTATCGAGACCCAAGGCATGACCCGCGCCTTTGGCGGCGTCAATGCGGTGGAAAACCTCGACCTCGCCATTCCCAAGGGGACCATTTATGGGTTTCTTGGCCCCAATGGCTGCGGAAAATCCACATCAATCCGCATGTTGACTGGGCTGTTGAGCCCAACGGCGGGGGAAATCCGCGTCTTGGGTGAAACCTTACCCGGCGCCGAGGAAAAACTGCGTCGCCGCATCGGCTATATGACGCAAAAATTCTCCCTGTACGACAATCTTTCGGTGCGGGAAAACTTAGAATTTGTCGCGCAAATTTATGGTTTGAACCGCCGAGCCTCAAAGCTGCGGATAGCCGAGTTAGTCACGCTGTACGATTTAGTCGGCCGGGAAAAACAAATGGCAGGCTCAATGAGTGGCGGCCAGAAACAGCGTTTGGCCTTAGCGGCGGCGACCTTGCATCACCCTGAATTGCTGTTTCTCGATGAGCCGACTTCAGCGGTCGATCCCGAGAATCGGCGCGAGTTTTGGGAGCGCTTATTCGATCTCTGTGCCAAAGGCACCACGATTCTTGTGTCGACTCACTATATGGATGAAGCCGAGCGTTGCCACGGTCTGGCGATTTTAGAGCGGGGGATAAAACGCGCCGACGGTTCACCCCAGCAGCTGATGGCGGCGATGGGCGCTCGGGTGGTTGAAATTTCAGGGGATGATTTACGCAATTTAAAACAATCATTGATCAGCGAGTCCGCGGTATTGTCGGCGGCGCAAATCGGCAGTCGTTTACGGGTGTTAGTGCGCAGCGATATTGAAGATCCGCTCGCTTGGCTTAAACCTCGGGTTGCCAGCCGGACGATGGAAGAAGTGCGCGCTAGCCTAGAAGATGTGTTTGTCACTTGCACCGGCGAGCGTTTGGCTGGGGTGTCCAAGGGAGCAACTGACCATGTGGCGTAGAATTTTTGCAATTGTCGTCAAAGAGCTGCGGCAATTATCACGGGATCGTATGACCTTTGGCATGATAGTCATGATCCCGCTGGTGCAATTGATGTTGTTTGGTTATGCCATCAATACCGATGCGCGCCATCTGCCCGCGGGGCTGGTAAATTTGAGCGATTCTGCCTACAGCCGCTCATTGGTGCAGGCGGTGGAAGCGACGCAGGTGGTGGATTTTAAACAGCGTTATTTAAGTGCGGCCGAGGCAGAGGCGGCGATCACTCGCGGCGAAGTTAAAGCTGTGCTTTATTTGCCCGCCGATCTCGATGAGCGCTTAGTGCGTCACCCAAGCTTTGCGGGTCAGCAATATTTAGCTCAGCCCGTCGGGCAATGGCTGGTGGACGGTTCTGATACGGTTGTCGCCTCAACCATTCGTAGCCTTAGGCAAATGCCGCTGGATGAAGTCGCAGGGAGAGCGCAAAAAACCGTGATGCCGAGTTTTGAAGTGGTGCAATATTTTAATCCCGAGCAACGCTCTGTAGTCAATATCGTGCCCGGCCTGCTGGGCGTGATTTTGACTATGACCATGGTGATGTTCACCTCCGCCGCCATAGTGCGCGAGCGCGAGCAGGGCAATATGGAGTTTTTGATCACTACGCCAGTGCGGCCGCTGGAGTTGATGCTGGGTAAAATCGTGCCCTATGTGATCGTCGGTTTTGTGCAAGTGACCATTATCCTGAGCGCAGGGCATTTGTTGTTTGATGTGCCGATTCGTGGCGGAATCGACTCCATCGCCCTTGCCGCTATGTTGTTCATTTGCGCCAGTTTAACTTTAGGATTAGTGATTTCGACCATAGCGAAAACCCAGTTGCAATCGATGCAAATGACGGTATTTATCCTGCTGCCATCGATTCTATTGTCGGGGTTTATGTTCCCCTACGAAGCCATGCCCATCGCGGCGCAGTGGATTGCCGAAGCCTTACCCGCAACCCATTTTATGCGCATGTCACGGGCCATAGTGCTACGCGATGCCCAAGTGATGGATCTGCAATTTGATGCCCTGTGGATGATAGGTTTTACCTGTATCGGGCTATTTATCGCCAGCATGAGATTCTCGAAGCGCTTGGATTAGCCCTGTGCTCGGCATTTTTGCTAAGAGCAAAGTGCCGAGTTTTGATATAGCGCAAACTATAGATAAACAGTCGCGCTAAGCCATTGAAATCGATATTGCTTAATTAGGATATCCCTTACACTGCCGCTAGGGCGATTGCCGCCATCATGCTTAGCGAAGGGAATTCATTATGCCTCCAATCATTTGTCATAGCGCGCTCGATGCGGTTGCTTTAATTCAAAGCGGCGAGACGCTGTGGACTCATTCCATGGGCGCCACTCCGCGCATTTTATTAGATGCGTTGGCGCAGCATGCACTCACCAAAGAAAATCTCACCCTGTTACAGTTACATACTGAAGGCGCCGAATCCTTAAGCCATCCCAGTTTACAGGGGCATTTACGCCATCGATGTTTTTTCGGTGGGCTGCCAACGCGGGCATTATTGCAAAGTGGTGATGCGGATTATGTGCCGATTTTCCTGTCTGAAGTGCCTAAGTTGTTTCGCTCCGGCGAGCAAAAAATTGATACTGCGATTATCCAAGTATCGCCGCCCGATAAGCACGGCATGTGTTCCTTAGGGATCTCGGTCGAAGCCACGCTTGCGGCCTGTCAAGTGGCGGGCAAGATCATCGCCCATATTAATCCACAAATGCCACGCACCCACGGCGATGGGTTTATCCATATCGACCGTTTTGCCGCTGTGTATGAAGAAAGTGCGGCCTTGCCGATCCATTCTTTTGGTACGGGCGATGCCGTGAGTCTGGCGATTGGCAAAAATGTCGCCCAATTGGTACGCGATGGCGATTGCCTGCAGATGGGCATAGGCGCAATCCCCGATGCTGTTTTATCTTGCTTAACCGACCATAAGGATTTGGGCGTTCACACTGAGCTATTTTCTGACGGCATATTACAACTGGTTGAAAAGGGCGTGATTAACAACAGCAAGAAGCGATTTTATCCGGGGAAATTAGTCACAGGTTTTGCCCTGGGGAGTCAAAAGTTATACGACTATGTTGATGATAATCCTGCGGTTATCTTTATGGACATAGAGCAAGTCAACGACACGTCCATTATCCGTAAAAACCCTAATGTAATGGCAATTAACTCGGCGCTGCAGGTCGACCTTTCTGGCCAAGTGTGCGCCGATTCGATTGGCACTAAAATCTATTCCGGCGTCGGCGGCCAGATGGATTTCATCCGCGGTGCAGGGTTATCCGAAGGTGGGCGCTCTGTAATTGCGCTGCCCAGCACGGCTGCGGGCGGCACAATTTCTCGCATCGCAAGCGTGTTATCACCCGGCGCGGGTGTCGTTACCACTCGGGCCCATGTGCATTATATTGTGACCGAATACGGCGCTGCCAATCTACGCGGTCGTTCATTGCGCGAACGGGCACAAGCGTTGATCGCCATCGCTCACCCCAATTTTAGGGAGCAACTGAGTCGTGATGCCTTCGATGTGTGGGGATTAAATCTATAGACTTGTAAATCTTGGTGTTATGGCTTGCTGCCGAGTTTGCAGTGGTGCAAGCTCGTTTGAGCGTAAAGGGTTGGTTTTAATACGTCGTTGAATCGCGGAAAAGAGTCATTCGTCTGTCCCGATATGGTATAAACTCTCGGCGGGTTTGACCGACAGACTTATAAAGAAAGGCGTCAATGATTTAAATGGATGAAATTGAATTAAAAGCATATTTAACAGAGAGGGTGTTATCTTTTTGTACGCGCTGGAACAGTATCGAAAATACCCTCTATACCGAAAGAACTGCCGAAGAAGATAAGCTACGGCAGGAATTGCCAGTGGCTGAATGAGCAATTAGCGCCGTTATTTGACGATTTTTGCACCGAAAAACAGCGCGTTTACGGCGGAAAAGTGCGTAATTCCTTCGGGTTTCCTTCAAAATTTAATGGTTGCGATCATCCTCTTGAGGTGCAAGTCACTTTAAAAAATAAAAGCAGAGCCGAAATCTATATTAAAACCAGCACTAACTTCGAAGATGAGTATTTGTTTATTGCTCTCAAAAAAGCCGATGAATGGCGTATCGATAGCTATAAAAACCGTCGCTATGGTAATGAGAAATGGAGCATACAAATTCTTTAATTCAGCTTTATTCGAATATTTGGAATCAGTAAAAAATCATTAAAATTATTGAGTTGGGTAATGTCGGTTGATTGGACTGATACACTCATACTCAAAAATATTGTGTAAATGGAACATCTTTATGACTTTAGATAATGCTCTTATTGCTCGAATCAAAGCCGAGATATTGCGGTTTACAACGGTTGAGGTTGAGCAATTTTTATTAGCTCATCCAGATAAAACCTTTTATGCCTTTGCTTTTGACACCCATGCCGAATACGCAGAATTAAATCTTTGTTTTAATACAGAGGCAGATTTTCAGCAGCGATTAGCCTATTACCAGTCTGGGAAATGGGCTGAGTCATACCAAAGCCCTGAGGCCATTCAAGAACTTAAATTCAATACAGGTGACTGGGAGTATCAATGTTTTAG
This sequence comes from Shewanella scandinavica, assembly GCF_031932065.1. Taxonomy (NCBI): domain Bacteria; kingdom Pseudomonadati; phylum Pseudomonadota; class Gammaproteobacteria; order Alteromonadales; family Shewanellaceae; genus Shewanella; species Shewanella scandinavica. Next base: position 18,942 of record NZ_JAUOES010000005.1, on the reverse strand, counting down.
TACATGTTACCTGCTTTCAGAGGATGAGTTGCAGACGATTCAACAGAGCTTACCCGAGGATGACTTTAGTGAGTGGGAGGAGATAGCACGGCAAATACGCGCAGTGTTTAACGAATGCCTAGTGCAGTTTACCCAAACTGAAGTCTATCAAGCGATCCCTAAAATCGATGGTTTTATGGCCTTTAGTATCGACCATGATGAAGATGTTGCTGATATGCTGGCTGATAGATTTTTATAGTTATTAAATTTAAAAAAAATTAAAATCAATATCTTATGCTTTTATTCGTCGGTCATGATATCCAATTGCACAGATTCTCCGATGACTTTGTTCAAGCCCTACACGGTTAACAATCATCACTTAAATCTATTCAACATAGGTTAATTGGGTATTGCGAGGGCATTTCAATCTACCTAAGCTATACAAAATAGCCCCGCAGCTTTATTAAATTTAGTTGACTACTACACTCTTCATGGTGAAAATACCGCGTTTTCTTCGTGGTTACTTCGAGATGGTTTTGTATTTTATTGATATTATAGGTTTTTATGTTTGATATTAAATCTCGCTTAGTAAACAAATCGATTGGAGAATGGCATCAATGTATCGCATCCTGAGAAGACATACTTGATGTAGGCGTTGCACCTTGAGGGGCATGTGCTTCGACAACTTTTATCACCTCGCATCCATCAACACCAAAATACGATAGGTACCTGATTTATGGCTGATATATTAGCCCAAGCAAAAGCCCGTCAATGTACCATCGCAATCGATGAACTTGTATATGATCCTGCCTCTCGCCAATTGAGCAAAAATGCTCAAGAAATTGAATTAGAGCCTCGAAGCATAGAACTGCTTGAAGTCTTTTTACAGCAAACAGGTACCCCGATTGCGGCAGAAGACATTATCAGTCGGGTTTGGCAGAGCAATTATATTTCTAAAAATGTCCTGACTAATCGAATTAGTACGCTACGTGCCATTTTTAAAGAGAGCTCGCCTGAACTGGATGCAACAAAATTATTAGTGACTTATCCCAAAAAGGGTTACTACCTCAATGCGACGCGAGTTACTCTAATCGACACCGCTGCTGATCTGATTGCACCATCGAAACCTGTTCAATCAAAGAGAATGATCCATTTGGTTTATATGAGTCTGCTGATGATAGCGGGCTTTTTTATCTATCAACAGTCGCAAAAATCACCCATAATTGCGCCTGTTAATCCGCTCACCGCAACAACACGACAGGATGCTCATATCACGATTGCTGTGGTTGAATTGGTGCTAAACCGAATTCATGTCACCAATAGTGCTGCTAGTCCTTATGTTACAGCGATCAAAACCGCGCTACTTTCGCAACTCGTTGCTTACCCCTATATCAATGTGCTCAATCAGGATGATCCAACCTATTTTTTAAGCCCGCTCAATGACAATGAATATTGGCCTGGCGATGGCAACACCTTATTTTCGGACTACAAACTTAATTTACGACTCGACAAAGCTCCTACATCCGATCAGCTTACTGCACGGGTTGAGTTGGTGTATCACAGCAGCGAAAAGCAAACGTATCGCGGTGAGTATATTCTCTCTACTGGCTCACTCGACCAAGGTATACAAAAGATCACTGATGATTTGATTGATTATTTTAAGTTGCCAGTCATAGCCTCTGCCAATACAGAGCAAACTCATACCTTTATCAATCAAACTTTAGCGCAACAGCTAGATGCTGATAACCCCAGTATGTTTCAGGCCAATTATCTTGCCAGACGACTGTTGCTTGACCCAGAGCTCAAGTCTGATCAAATACAAACTTGGCTCAATCGTATCGACAAGTTGTTTCCTTTCCCGAGTGAAGAAACTGAAATTTGGCTTGGTCTGCTTGATTTTAGAATTGGAAATCATAAACGCGCACGTGAACGCTTGTTGAAGGGGCACTTCAATAATCAAATCGACAACGCATTTATTTATTTAGTGTTGTCAAATATTGCCCTTAAAGATGATAAACCTGAACTTTTCCGTTATTACTACCTTAAATCATTGGTCTCTTTGTCTTTAGTCGTACCGTCAAAAACGGTTTTTGAGCAGTTGTCCCGCGAGAAACTCACGAGTCAATGTTTAGGTGTGTGGGGCGTGTTATTCCAAGACAAAGCGCTTACCGCTGACATCCATTCTTGGGCAATGTTTGCTAATTATTGTGATACAGCCGCCCCATATCTTCCTAAAGCCTCTGCAAAAAGGTCGCAATGAAGCGACCTTTAAACTCTAATTAATGCTGCTTTGTCAGTAACCCTGCACCACCGACTGGATGGGCACCAGCAAGGTGATTGATGGCCATAATATCCGCGCCTTTGGCATCCTCAATAAAGCCTATCTTGATAGTTTGATTAGAAATAATTGCACGCACTAACTCTGCACTCGCACCTTGTTGTTGTAGGTATTGCTGACAAGGTACACTTTCTGAATCATTGATTTTTAAATCAAAATGCATAATAAGTCCCTGCTTTGCACTTACCGCCCCCACTGCGATACATTGTGGATTACCTTGCGCATCAGTCATTGATGCAGTCAATTGCACGGGAGCTGAACCATCACGGGTAAACTTGTACATATCATAGTCTAGTGGACTGCCATAAGCAGAGGGCGTTTCCCACTGACTTGGCAGTAAGCTTGTCATCAATGCCGCGGTTAAAGGTCTTGCTTTGACTTGGATTAATAGTGCCGATAACTGTGGGTTATCGTTAACACGCATCGTAAATCCTTTATCGGTGAACAGCGGTTCGATATTGTCGGCAAATTGATTGGCTTGCAATTGTGCTCTATGAGCATTCGATAGCGGAGTTAACCAAGTATCGCCACGCTCAATACTGGATTGCTCGATAGTGCACTTACCTAGTCCATCGCGGCTACAAAAGTTAACTTTGATATTATTGTCAAATGCGCTTAATTGGTTTGCTTTTGCATTGATGTTATACCAGTCTGCTGTAGTTTTTCCGACTTGCTTTACACTGGCTTGCAACTCTTGCTGAGAAGGATAGAGGTCGAGTGCAAAGCCAACACCTACATATTGGCTATAACCGTCGTTACCACGAATAAAATCGCCTTCGTCTTGTGCCAAGCTGAGCAAATAGATCCCTTCAGCATATCTACTTTTGGCTTTAGTGCCGCCATTCTCATCGGGCTTGGGTTTTGTACTGTTGTCTGTGCTTGAACCACCACATCCCATCAACACTGAACTTAACGCAGCAACGAGTAATACACAACGCAACATAAAACACCCTTAACAATAATGGCTAAGCTAGCCTTAACTTAAATTAAGTAACGACAACCGTTACAACTGCGGCGTAATTTAGGTATCGGTATAAAGGAGGTCAAAAAACAAAAGTGAATTAAATAATAATTTAATCTTAATTTTTATTTAATTTATTGATTTTTAATAGTAAAAATTAATTTTTGAACAGGCGTGATTTTGCAATGATGTGCTCGTGATATCGATACTTCTCTATACAACGGATGCCGCAATCACGCTCATAGCAGCATTTTTATGGCGAGTCACTGGATTGACTGCGCCTCATTAGCTTGGCTTATCGATAGCAATTGCAGCATTTATCCAATAGCAATGAAGCTATAGTTCGAAGCGTAAGGTTAATATTGTGGAATGCCTGAAAGCGTGAGACCAGCAATTTGCGCTAGGATTTCCCCATGCACTCTGCTAACAACTTAACAAAAAAGTCGCTGCCTTTGCGTTCGCAAAAGGCAATGTTACGTTCTGGGATGGTTTCGGGATCTGTGTAACTGGCGAGAGCGAGCTCCATGCTGGCTTCGCGGATGATGTGCAGGGTTGGGTAGGGCGCGCGGTTGGTGAAGTTGGCTGCCCCGTCCTGTGGTTCGCCATCGAAACAATAGTCTGGGTGGAAGGTGGCGAGTTGATATGTGCCTTCGTACTCGTGTTCGATAAGCGTATCGGTTGCCATGTCGACGAGGTCGAGATAGGCATAAAAGCCCTCAAAACCTCGGGGCAGAATAAACAGCGTGGTTTCGGCTTCTGGGTGGGCGTCGAGGTATTGGCACTCTTCAATCAATGCCTTAAGCACGAGTTTGACTTTGGTTTGTTCCACCACCAGATACCGAATACTGCCGCGCTCGACTTCTTGTCTGGCGAAGGGGCAAATATTGTATTTCATGATCACTTTTTTGACCCAGTTGTCGGTTTGTTCAATGATCATGTCGATTTCGTTCATGGTGGTCGTGGCTCGTGCTGACAAAAATTAGGGGGCGATCATAGGGATGATAGACGCCACAAGCAAGACTGCCATAGTGATATTGAAGATCTTCTGTTGGCGCTCATTTTTTAAAATGCGCTTAAGGGCAACGCCAAAACCGAGCCACACAATGGCGCAGGGGAAGGCGACACATAAAAATACCGTTGCGATAGTAATCACTTGCGGAGTTAAATCTTGCTGCACTGACGTGAATGTTGCAATTGCGCCCACCGCCATGATCCAGCCCTTAGGATTCACCCATTGAAACGCTGCGGCTTGAATAAAACTAAAGGGTTTGGCAATGGCTTTGCCTTCCATCTTGCTACTGCTGTTGGCGATTAGCCAAGACAGATACAAAAGGTAACCTATACCGACGACTTTAATCACTTGATGGATGATAGGATAGCTTTGGAAGAGCGCGCTTAAGCCCAAGCCGATCGCGAGGATCATAGTTGGGAAGCCAAGGCTTATTCCCAGCAGATGCGGAATACTGCGTTTCACGCCAAAGTTAACCCCTGAGGTCATCAGCATAATGTTGTTCGGCCCTGGGGTGATCCCCGATGAGAAGGCGAATAGCGCGATAGCGAGTATTAACTCCATGGATAGATCTCACACCTTTTGTTGTCGTTTTTGGCATTATGATAGGGAAATCTACCTCGAATTTACGTGCCGAAGTATGACTATCACTGACGTTAAGCGAAGCATTCTAGCGGGTAAACGGAACCGCGCCTATACGCAGGGTGGGCTTTATAAGTAACAAATCATAACGAATTGGACCGGGGTGATTGTCTTACCGTAGTCCTTGTCGATAAGCACGATTTAACACCATGATGCATATAGACTTTCAGTCTGAGAAATAGCAACTATCCTTAAGCTGTAAAAATCGCAATAAGGGAAAGATCATGTATTTACCACAGAAAATTGGGCGTTTATTGACGCTTTTAACCATCAGTTTGGCCGTGTTGACGGCCTGTGTGAGTGTGGAGGATTCGCAGGTGTTGCGAACCACAGTCGTGACTTCGGGAGATTTGAGCCAATTACCGCCGAGCGCCATGACCTACAGTTGGCATCCCACTTTACAGAAAATCTTTGTTGATCCTAGGCTCGATAAACAGCAAGTCCAGCAACATATGCAGGATACCCTTAAAAAGGTGCTACTGACGAAAGGGTATCGCTGGGTAGAAGATACGCAACTCGCTGACTTCCAAGTAGGTTTTGGGGTTGCCATGGGTACACAAATGTCTGACGAGCAGATATTGGCCGCTGCAGGCTTAGTGCCGGGTCTGTCAAACCAAGGTGTGGATCCTAAAAAATACGATAAGGGTTCAGTACTCATTAGCCTTTTTAAGCCGACAGCGATCGTGGGGCAATCTTCTGAAATGGTATGGCGAGTCCTTGCCCAAGGCTTTGCCAACATTAAAGATATGGATGAAGTCAAAACCCGCTTCGATGGTTTAATCGATGAAATGTTGTCAGCGCTGCCCGTCACCCATGCGGTGCAATAATGCCGTCAACTAGGCGCAATCATAAGGCGAGTGAGATACTCGCTTTATTCTTTTAGTGATCATAGTTTAGGCTGTAACAAGCATAAACAGGACGATTTACCGTCCTGTTTATAGGACTTAGTCTGACGTCCGGTTAGCACTTATAAAGGGAGATTATTATGGCGCAAAGTATCTTTGTTAATTTGGCAGTCGAGAGCGTTCAGGATTCACGCGCTTTCTACTCAGGTCTTGGTTTTGGCATCAATGAGCAATACAGCAATGAGCAGGCTGCCTGCGTCGTCATTGCGGACAATATTTATGTGATGCTGCTGGCTAAGCCTTTTTTCTCTGGTTTTACCGATAAGGTGATTGCGGATGCTCATACCACGACAGAAGTGCTCAATTGCCTAGACTGCGACAGTCGAGAGCGTGTCGATCACTTGGTTAAGCTTGCCGAGCAGCATGATGGCAAAGCCTATCGTCAAGCGCAAGAGCAAGGATTTATGTATGGCCATGCGTTTGAAGATCCCGATGGGCATATCTGGGAACTTGTTCATATGGAAGCGCAAGGTTAGTGCATCCTCTTGCACATTCCTCTAAACCAAGCTTGTCCAATAATAGCGCGCATTGCGTGAGACCTAAGCTGTACGCAAGGCAGCGCGCCTATGTTTAATTAACCAGCCTATCTTAAGCTGGCTTATTCCCTCGGTTGGAAATATGAGTCTCAAGAAATTCCTTTATAAAATCAAAATCATCCACATTTATTTCCCTAGGCGTGAACGACACTTGGCCGGAAATGTGGGCAAAGTTGATCGTGAAGCTACGTATGCCTCTGCGTTTTGAGTATTTTGTACTGGCAATCTCATCCAAAGGGACAAACTGCTGCTTCATCTCAAAAAGATGAAATTCGGCATCGTAAACATGAAAAATGAGGCCTTCTTGATAGATATCAATGTAATAGCCATCTGGCCCCGCTTCGGCTAATTTCCTTTGTTCATTTTTAGCGGCTTTGCCTAGTCTTATCGATTCAGAAATGATCATGAAGACGAAGAAAAATGCCACCACAACGGCTAAAACGACAACAATAGTAAATCCTATATCCCATGGTTCTGTCGAAAGCGATGCAGTCAGTTCCTTCCAAGGACCGCTTGCTATTATCAGCGGGATTATCAAGAGCAAAAATATTCCAGATTGCTTACTACGTAATTTTTGTTGGAATGCACAGCGACGGATAAAATGTTGAGGTCCTTGTTTCATCAAAAATATTCCATATAAAGATGTTTTTTACTTTGGGGAAGCCAAGCGCCACTTTCATCCATACGGAGGCAAGGCTCGAGTTCCTCGGGGTAATAACGAGACGGCGGCAATCAATTAACCTATGCTCTGGCACAGTTTCAATGCTTCAGCATGAGCATGCCGAGGTTTCGCTATCAGTGTGTTGATAACCATGACAGATAGCAACACACTGAATTGAATAAAAATGAAGTTATATTAGCTCCACGCTCACTTCATAGGCAGTGAATTTACGAATGTTAATCACACCGGTATCGAAGATCAGATACTGACCTTTAATCCCCTGTAAAATCCCGCTTACCACCTCATTTTTATCGAAGTTGTGGGAAGTGATCTTTTTCGGAAAGGTGTCGATGGGATAGTGAATTGACTGAATCGTTTCATCTAAACGCTCGATACTGTAATCGCCTTTTTGCATGCCGATTTCGTGCAACTTAGCCTCAATTTGCGGGATAAGTTCTGCAGCTTTAGCATTTAAATCGATATCATCGGCGTGGCCCTTGAGCATCGCTTGCCAATGGGTTTTATCGTTCACCAGTTTGGCCAATTCTACTTCTACTAAGCCTGAGAGTTGCCTTGTTGACACTTTAAAAATCGGCAAACCTTGGGTGGCACCTTGGTCAATCCAACGGGTGGGCAGTTGAGTGTGGCGGGTAATGCCGACTTTAACGCCCGAAGTATTCGACAGATATACATAATGCGGCACAAAACAGTGGCTCTGGGCCCACTCTGGTTCGCGGCAAGTGCCTTGGTCGTAATGACAAGTTTCCGGCTTCATGATGCACATATCGCAACTCGCCAACTTTTGCATACAGACAAAACAGTGGCCCTGCGAGTAACTCTTCTTGCTCTTTTTACCGCAGTTGCAGCAGAAGATGTTGCCCGTGTGGGTCAAGGTTAATTGCTTGCCTATCAATGGATTGAGCGGGAGTAACTCATCACCGACAACGAGTTGATATTGCACTTGTTGCGCGTCATCTAACTGTACGCGCATCTTCTTTAGCGTTCCTAACATGGTAATCCTAATGTGTTGCGTTCTGGTGCAGCTTAGTCGCTCATCATGCGGTCTAGTGCACGCTTTCGTTATATCGTCATTGCGTGGCCGTCAGTATACAAGATTATCCAAGCCAGTTTAGATAGGATTTTTCGATAAGTGAGTCTTTGTAAACTGTACTCAACTCCATCATCTTAATCAGACTTTTTGAGGGTAATGATTTGAGTCTTATGATGAAAACCAGTAAGTTACCCAGCATTACAAATGGAGGTGTACTTATGCGGTTGGTTTTAGTGCTGATGTTTTTCTTTTCAACGGCTGTCTTCGCACAGACGGATAAGACGGTAATTCATTCAAAAATCTTGAATGATGACATCAACTTACAAATCCATTTGCCAGATACCTATGCGCATTCCAACGACTTTAACTATCCGGTATTAATCGTACTAGATGGCTCTACCCAATTTGAGCATGTGGCGGCGAATGTTGGTTTTTTAAGTACTTATGCCATTATTCCGGAAATGATCACCGTTGGCGTGAGTTCGGATCAACGGATGAAGTATTTCACGCCGACTCAAATCGATAAATTTAAAGACAGCTCCGGTGGTGCTGAACAGTTCAGGCAATTTTTAGAGCAAGAGCTGCTCAGTACATTAGGCAAAAAATACCGCACCTCAGATTATCAAATACTCACGGGTCACTCCTTCGCTGGGCTGTTTACGAGTTATGTGGCTATGACGCCAAATAGCCAATTTGATGCGGTGATTTCAATCAGTCCCAGTTTATGGTGGGACAGTGATTGGCTAGTGCTTAAGTCGGCCGAGTTATTACCAGCTAAGCGTGCGAAACCACTGCGCTGGTTTTTGAGTATGGCAAGTGAACCCAATGAAATGGCGAGCGCATTTGCGGCGCAAATTAAGCAGTTGCAAGACGGCTTAGGTACAAACTCAACGGGTAACACATCAAAGCCACTGCATTGGTTTTACAAACACTTCCCCGATGAAACCCACGACAGTACACCGCTTGTTGGCAATATTGAGGCGTTAAAGACCCTTTTTGCTGGTTGGAATGCTGTGCCTGAAATTGCCGTTATGCCACTCAAGGACCTAAAACACTTCTATCGACAAAAGAGCGCTGAGTTTGGCTATGAATTTCCACTCTTTGCTCAGCAATATAATGTTTATGGACTCAAAGCGACTTATGAACAAAAAACGGCTTGGGGCGTTGAAATTCTCGCAGAGGGGACGCGGGTGTTCCCCTATTCAGAGGTGTTATGGGACAGTTTAGCGACCGCCTATGATCTGGATGGGCAGCTTGAACAGGCGATAAAAGCCTCCGACAAAGCCGTGCTATTGGCAAAACAAACGGATTCAGTGTTTTTAAATGAGATCCTCAGTCAAGCTAAGCGCATGCAGTTGCGAGCGAAAAAGTAACCGCTCCAAGAGAGGGGTTAACTACAAAGTTGCAACATGTTTGGACAAGTCTCACGCGGCTAGGTAATCTTGTGATCTTTTTGTTCGCTGAGAATTTATCTTGCCTGCCAACCTGTTATTACTGCTTGCCGCCGCGATTTGGGGCTTTGGATTTGTCGCCCAAACCTTAGGTATGGAACATCTTTCCCCCTTTGCGTTTAATGGTATTCGCTTTTTAATGGGGACGTTTAGCTTAATCCCATTGGTGTGGTACTTGCGTCGGCAAAATAAGCTGCATGTGAGTGCGCCAAAGGATTTAGTGCGCGGCAGTTTGCTGGTCGGGGTTTTACTGTTTGCGGGCGCGTCATTTCAACAGGTCGGTTTGCAATACACCACAGCAGCGAACGCGGGTTTTATCACTGGTCTATATATAGTGTTAGTGCCTGTGCTTGGGTTAGCGCTAAAACATACGACCGGCTTGAATACTTGGCTTGGCTGCGCGATTGCCGCGGTCGGTTTGTATTTTTTAAGCGTTAAAGATGGCATGAGCATAGGTTATGGCGATGCCTTGCAGTTGGTGGGCGCCTTGTTTTGGGCATTGCACATTTTGGCGGTGGATCATTTTGCCAAGCGGATTTCGCCCGTGGTGTTAGCCATGATGCAGTTTTTTGTCTGCGGCGTGCTGAGTTTGATTGTGTCGGCGGTGATTGAAGTCACCACGCTCGATGGTGTGATGGCGGCTTGGGGTTCACTTTTCTATGCTGGGCTGATTTCGGTAGGGATTGCTTATACCTTGCAAGTGTTGGCACAGAAAAATGCGCATCCTGCCCATGCAGCGATTATCCTCAGTTTAGAAACGGTATTTGCGGCCATTGGCGGCATTATTTTCCTCGATGAGAGTTTGAGTGTGCGGGCATTATTCGGCTGTGGCTTGATGTTATTGGGGATGTTGATCTCCCAAGTGCCGCTACGTTACCTAGTCAAATCTCGGCATCAAAAAGTGACTTAAACAAAAAACGCCGCTGGCATCTGCTTAGCGGCGTTTCTATTTTATGCATTTTAAAACCTTTTTAAGCGCTGCCTGTAAATGCACGCTCTAAATGTGTGGGCGTGCAAAGCGTTCGCTCGTCGTAAAGGTTAACGGCTTAATCTATCGAGCACGAGATCATCACCCAGGGCATAGAGGGATGCTACTAGTTGATCTTCTTGGGCGAGATCTGTGAGTCCAAGGCCGATAGTTGCCCGAAACAGGGCGATACCTGTGTGGCCAGCGGTTTCATATTGGCTACTAAACTGCTCGATATTGATGCCAAGGGCGTTGATCTTATTTGAGATATCGAGCACGAGTCCGGGTCTGTCATAGGCCACTAGGTTGTAGCTTAAGCGTTTGATGGGTTTAAGGGCGACCGAGGTTTTGGCGTAGGTGAGGGTGAGGCTATCGATGCACTCCAGCGCCTCAATGAGCTCGTCCATACGCAGTGAAGGCACTTCAAGTAACAGAATAGCGGCAAAGATACCGTCGATATGGCGCAATTCCGAGTCGAGCCAGTTGCCGCCGTGACGGCTCACCGCATGGGCGATTTGTTCTACTAATCCTTTTCTATCAGATGCTTGTAGTGTGATCAAATATCGTAGCATAGTGACTGACTCCTATTTTTTGTAAAAGGCACCTGTTTTAAAACGGGGTGTAACACAACTGTCATCTTTGCGTCATATAATCCAACGCACTTAGAATAAAGGATGTTGTTATTGCTCAGTTTACGTTCAAACAGTGTAAGCATAGCACTCGGCAAATCCTAGCGAAAAAACTCGCTGGCTATTAATAATAGAGGTTCTTAATGGAAAGTCAGGTCACTCAACCTGGTTCTGCATCGCACAGTATGCTTAAAGGCGGACGCTCGAATCGCAGGGCATTTAAGGATAAAGCGGCGCAAATCGGCGTCACTATCGGCGGCACTATGGTGTTTGTCGCCTTATTGTTGATCTTCTTTTATCTGTTGTATGTGATTAAACCCATTTTCGATAGTGCTGATGTTACGCCGGTTAAGACGGTGAGCTATCAACACGCGGATGTACCTACTTTAATGGTGGGCGCTGAAGAACAAAATGAGGTGATGTACCGTGTGGCCGTTGATGGCCAAGTGGACTTCTATACCGTTGCCGACGGTAGCCTACTTTCTAGCTTTACACCGCCGTTGCCAGCGGGCGTGACTGTGACCAGTGCCGCCGTTGCCGTGCCGAGCGAACAGCGTTTTGCGCTGGGATTAAGTAATGGTCAGGTCCTAGTGGCTGGCCTAGAGTTTGGTTTAAGTTATCCAAACAACAAGCGCTTAATCACGCCTAAACTGCGTTATCCCGCAGGCGAAACCCCAATTACAGTCGATGAAACGGGCAGTGCGATTCATAAACTGACCTTCACCTACAGTTCAGACAAAATGAGCTTTGCCTATCAAGATGAGAGCGGCGTTTGGCGCCTGACTCGCCTCGAAGGGCAAGAGAACATGATGACTGAAGAAGTGGAGTGGGTGTCTACGACGTCACAAATTCAAGATGCTCCGAAGAAAGTCTCCCATGAGCTGATGACGCCAGATCAACGTCAATTGATGTTGCAAACTGGCAATAAAATCTTTGTGTACGACATCCGTGATACTGACAGCTTAGATCTGCTGCAGGTGATTGATGTTGAACGTGCTAAAGCTCAAGTGAATAACGTGGCTTTGCTGGCGGGCGCGAGTTCGTTACTGGTCAGCTACGACACAGGTATTGTGGCCCAGTACTTCCAAGTCAGTGGTCCAAAAGGGCGTTTATATCAAGAAATCCGCCAGTTTGATGACTTACCGCCTATCGAGTCACTTACCTCTGAATTCTACCGTAAGAGTTTTGCTACTGTGAGCCCTGAGGGCGAGCTGACTTTGCTCTACACCACGAGTCATCGTGAACTGTTTGACGAAAAATTTGACCTTAAAAACCCCGGTAAAATGGGTTTTACCCCACGCTCAAACGGCATAGTCGTTGAGGCGGACAAAAAGCTGCATATCTTCAGTGTGGAAAACTCTCACCCAGAAGTGTCATGGAGCGCTATGTGGGACAAGGTGTGGTACGAAGGTTATCCAGAGCCTAAATACGTGTGGCAATCAACCTCGGGTTCTGACGATTTCGAAGCTAAGCTGAGCTTAATGCCATTGGCCTACGGTACGATGAAAGCGGCATTTTATGCCATGTTGTTTGCCGTGCCTTTAGCCATTGCCGGTGCGATTTACACTGCTTACTTTATGTCGCCTAAGGTGCGCGGTTTCGTTAAACCGACCATCGAAATCATGGAAGCCTTACCGACGGTTATCTTAGGTTTCTTGGCGGGTCTGTGGTTAGCGCCGCTGATCGAAGAACATCTTCCCGGCATCCTGATCTTATTGATCCTCTTGCCAACCTCGATTCTCGCATCGGCCTATGGCTGGAGTCAGTTACCTGCAGCTTGGAAACAACGTTTACCCGAAGTGTACCAAGAGCTGATGTTGATCCCTGTGGTCTGTTTCGTGGGTTGGTTCTCTTTTGCCATCAGCCCTATCATCGAAGTGGCGCTGTTTGATGGTAATACCCGTCAATTTATTACGAATGAACTGGGCATTACCTTCGACCAACGTAACGCGCTGGTAGTCGGTATCGCCATGGGCTTTGCGGTTATTCCAACGATTTTTTCTATCGCGGAAGATGCGATTTTCTCTGTGCCACGTCATTTATCGAACGGCAGTTTAGCCTTAGGTGCGACGCCTTGGCAGACACTGACACGCGTGGTGTTGTTGACCGCAAGTCCAGGTATTTTCTCGGCCATCATGATGGGCCTAGGCCGCGCTGTGGGCGAGACAATGATCGTACTGATGGCAACCGGTAACACCGCCATTATGGAATGGAGCGTGTTTGAAGGGATGCGAACCTTGGCAGCAAACATTGCGGTTGAAATGCCTGAGTCGGCAATCGGTAGCTCGCATTACCGCGTGCTCTTCCTCGCGGCGTTCGTACTATTCATCTTTACATTCTTCTTTAACACCATTGCAGAAGTGGTGAGACAGCGTCTACGTGAACGCTATAGCTCGCTGTAACGGGGATAAGACAATGACACTAAATACAATTTCGCCAGTGACCTTGAGAGGTTTGTGCAATGGGTAAGTGGGTAAAATCAGGCTCGCCATGGATATGGATGACGGGCGGTGCGGTGAGCATCAGTTTGATTGCCGTCTTAGGCTTATTACTGTTAATCGCTTGGCGTGGCTTAAGTTACTTTTGGCCAGCAACGGTTTACCAGTGGGAACTCGAAGATAACACTGGGGTACGTTCGACTTTAATTGGGGAAGTTTACGATAGGGAAGAAGTCCCGACTGAGCGTTTGATTGCTGCGGGCCATGTGTTTAAAGAGCATCCTGGCGAGTTCGTCACCCGTTACTTAGTGAAGACAGGTAACCGCGAATTTGTGGGGCTGGATTTCCGCTGGATATTAAGCACTGACATTCTGAGCCGTTCTACGCCAAGCGATGTTGCCATGATTGAGCGGGCTAAAAACGGTAACTTCTACGGTTATCCAATCGCTGTGATTGAAAATGGCAAGCGTCTGGATTTAGTTAACGATGCGATTGAATCCTCCTTAATGGAGCATATCGACCGCGCTGTGGCCTTATCGGACAAAGCGGTAGATTTGCAGAAGCAAGACATTGGCTCGATTAACTACGCCATTGAAAAGCTGCGTTTACAGGAGCGTCGTTACGAGCTTGATGGCGAACTGACCGACAGCAATAAAGCTGACTTAGTGGCCAAGCGAGCGCAACTGCAAAAAGATTACTTAGTGCTTGAAAAAGAGTTATTTACCCTGCGTGATGACGCGGCGCGAGATTCTGTAATCGTGCGTGATATGCGCGGTGAAGAAGTCGAGCTTAAGCTAGATACAGTGCTGGATGTGACTTATGTGAACCACTTAAGCCTAATCGGTAAAATTGGTAAATGGTTCGTCGGTATCGGCCGTTTTGTGAGTGACGACCCGCGTGAAGCCAACACTGAAGGCGGCGTGTTCCCCGCGATTTTTGGTACCGTTTTTATGGTGCTGCTAATGGCCGTTATTGTGACGCCATTTGGTGTGGTCGCGGCTGTGTATCTGCATGAATATGCGAAGAAAGGCCCGATTACTAAGATGATCCGCATTGCGGTGATTAACTTAGCAGGTGTGCCATCAATTGTGTATGGCGTGTTTGGTTTAGGTTTCTTCGTCTACATGATGGGCGGCTCTATCGACCAATTGTTTTACCCTGAAGCGTTACCGTCACCGACCTTTGGTTCACCTGGGGTGATTTGGTCGGCATTAACCTTAGCCATTTTGACCTTGCCTGTGGTTATCGTCTCAACCGAAGAAGGTTTGAGCCGTATTCCGAGCGCGGTGCGTCAGGGTAGTTTGGCACTGGGCGCCACGAAAGCTGAGACACTGTGGCGCATTGTGATCCCAATGGCGAGCCCAGCTATCATGACGGGTTTGATTTTAGCGGTCGCCCGCGCCGCCGGTGAAGTGGCCCCATTGATGTTGGTGGGTGTAGTGAAACTCGCACCCACATTACCACTGGACTTTAACTTCCCGTTTGTGCATTTAGAACGTAAGTTCATGCACTTAGGCTTCCATATTTATGATGTGGGCTTCCAGAGCCCTAACGTTGAAGCGGCACGTCCTCTGGTGTATGCGACTTCCTTCTTGCTGGTGTCTGTGATTGTGGCACTTAACTTGACGGCCATTGGCGTACGTAACCATTTACGTGAAAAATATCGTTCGCTTGAGCACTAATCAGCGATTATCCTGAAAGTATTAGGACTGAATATGATTTCTATAGATTCGACAGCAATGAAAACCAACAATTTTGATTTAGCGAACTTAAGCCAGACTGACACAGCGTTGGAGATCCGTAACTTAGATTTGCGCTATGGCAGTAAACAAGCGCTGTTTAATGTATCGATGAAGATCCCCAAAAAACAAGTGACCGCCTTTATCGGCCCTAGTGGTTGTGGTAAGTCAACATTATTGCGCTGTATTAATCGCATGAACGACTTGGTGGATAACTGCCATATCGACGGTGAAATTTTGCTGCACGGTCAGAATATTTACGACAAGAAAATCGACGTTGCGGCCCTGCGCCGTAACGTGGGTATGGTGTTCCAGCGCCCGAACCCGTTTCCTAAGTCGATTTATGAAAACGTCGTTTATGGTTTGAGATTGCAAGGGTTGAATAACCGTCGTGAACTCGACGAAGCGGCCGAGCGTTCGCTGCGCGGCGCGGCGATTTGGGATGAAGTAAAAGACAGATTACACGATAACGCTTTTGGTTTATCTGGCGGTCAGCAACAACGTCTGGTAATTGCCCGTGCCATTGCCATCGAGCCTGAAGTGTTGTTACTCGATGAACCCACATCGGCACTCGACCCGATTTCGACATTGACGATTGAAGAGCTGATCACCGAACTTAAGACGAAATACACTGTGGTTATTGTGACTCACAACATGCAACAGGCGGCGCGGGTGTCGGATCAAACAGCCTTTATGTATATGGGTGAATTGGTCGAATACGCGGATACCAACACGATTTTCACCACGCCGAAAAAACGTAAGACCGAAGATTACATCACAGGACGTTACGGTTAATTAGCTCGGTCGCTATCGGATAAAGCCGCAACCGCAGGCTTTGAGCATGCTTGGTAAACAGTTAAGTAAAAGGTTGGCTAAATGGAAAACATGAATTTAAGTAAGCACATCTCAGGACAGTTTACCGCTGAGCTGGATGATATCCGTAACCGCGTACTCGCTATGGGTGGTTTGGTTGAACGTCAGCTTGAGCAAGCCATTGACGCGCTCAGCGCACTGGATGCTGAACTCGCGCAGCGTGTTATCGAGGGCGATCACAAGGTTAATGGCATGGAAGTGTCTATCGACGAAGAGTGCACGCGCATTATCGCCAAGCGTCAACCTGCGGCCAGCGATTTACGCCTGATTATTGCCATCTCAAAAACCATCGCCGATCTTGAGCGTATTGGTGATGCCTGTGTGCGTATCGCTAAAGCTGCGTTAGATAAGCGTTTGAATAATCAACAACCTTTACTGGTTAGCATTGAAAATATGGGCCGTCACGCGACTCGTATGTTGCACGCGACCTTAGATGCTTTGGCCCGTATGGATGCCGATACTGCGTTAGAGCTGCACAAAGAAGATGCTAAGCTTGACCGTGAATACGAAGGCATTATCCGCCAGTTAATGACCTATATGATGGAAGATCCGCGTTCTATCCCAGACGTCTTAGACGTACTGTGGGCAGCGCGTGCGGTTGAACGTGTTGGCGACCGTTGTAAAAATATCTGTGAATACATCATCTACTACGTGAAAGGCAAAGACGTTCGCCATACTTCCTACGAAGATATGGAAAAGGACATGAAAAGCTAACACACGCATTAATCTGCTGTTGTAATGCCTCAATACAACGCTCCGCAGTCTCTGTGGAGCGTTTTGCTTTTAGGATGCTGAGCTAGGACCGTTGATTAGGATAGTGAGATAAAGAAGCGAGCTAGGATTTTGGGCTATGGATTGTGAAATTGGATAGCTAAGTTGGATAGCTAAATTAGATTGTTAACTGGCATTCTGGATCAGTACCGCGAATAAAGAAGGTCATTTTTGTGTTTACAATAAATTAACCTTTGTTTAATCTGATGCTTGCAACAAGCTTTAGCTGCTGGAAAAGGGCGGTAGACCTAGATAGTGAAAGCAGTCGAAGCCTAAGTGCTAGCGTTTTTGTGTTTAGCTGTGGGATTGATATCACAGCACGTTAACCTCAGAATTTAACCGCCACCCCTATTTGTTACCGTTAAGGTTTGGGGTTCGCAGCGCGACGGAATGGGCGCTGTGTCGGCGATAACATGGATAAGTTGATGAGCCCATTATTGTACTCTTTAAAGCAAGGTTTCGAAGCCCTTAAAAGTATTCGAAATCATATTTCTGAAGCGAATTTACCCGCTGATTTCCCCCGCGCTGAATTACCGCCACTGTCCGAGAACGCTAAAGCCGAGCTATTGCAGCTATTAGCGCCGTTAGAAGCCTATCGAATTGAAAAGCTTGAAACTAAACTCTCCCGTAAAAAATGGGCGAAGCGTCTAGGTTGGCTAGTGTGCCTGCCCGCACTGGCCTTTGATTTAATCTCGTTAGCCTCTAACCATGACCCAACCATTTTGAGCCTGATCGTCATCGCCGGTATTTTGGTGTGGGTTCAGATGCCTGAAATACAATATAAGCGCCATTATAAATATAAAATATTGCCTGTTTTACTCAAAAAACTAGGGGACTACCGTTATAGCCCCGACTCCTGTGTCAACCTTGATTCAGTGGCTGATTTCGAACTTATGCCCCGTTTTAGCAAGCAACAATCAGAGGATCATATTCGCGGCAAGGTAGAGGATATCAGCTTCGAATTTTGCGAATTAACCTTAAAATCCCGTGGCAGCAAGTCAGACAAGATCCAATTTAAGGGCGGGGTCGTGATCATGACGATGCCCTTTAGCTTTGAATCCCATACCGTCGTCAGCCAAGATTATGGCTCCCTTGGTAATACTATGGCAGGCATAAAGAAACCCAGAGTGAAACTCGAAAGCGTGACCTTTGAGGCGATGTTTGAAGTGTATTCCCACGACCAACATTATGCGCGATATCTATTGTCTCCCGCTGTAATGGAGCGCCTCGTCGAACTCGAACAGTTATTCCGTAAAACGGCGCGCGGGTCGGGGCTGAGTATCGAATTTAAAGCCAATAAAGTGCTGATTATGGCGAGCTATTTTGGCAATTTATTTGATACCGTCGACATCAATTTACCCACCCATGATATGTCGAAAATTCCGCAGTTACAGCAGGAGTTAGTTTTGATTACTGGCATCATCAAACAGCTAAAATTGGATTATCTTGCAGCGCAAAATCTGGCGACACAGCAGACACTTGAGAGGATTAAGACGCTAGCGGGTTAACTTGAGCAGTTCTTTCTTCTGCACTGTTAGCACAATTTTCAGTTTTATAATAAGACGTTAGTTTTTTGGAGTTTAGCGTTTGCTGGTCTCCACACATCAAGGCTTGCCATGGCATTCACTCACCGACGCGGTGAATAGAAACCTAGGGTTTCTGAGCTTATGAACGAGAGCCATGGTCGTTCTCATGCATCCCTGCATTGCACGACCGCCCCGTCCATGGGGCGGACGGTCGTCTCGCTAATCACCATGACTCACCTTTCTAGCATTGACGTAGTCAGTAAGTTTTAAAGAAATAAACAGCACGCTTTGGGACAAAAACGCGTTAGATTTTTTACTCTAATCAGTTGGTTTCGGATTAATATTTCTATGGGGTAACGCCGCGTTAAGGGGTGAATGCCGCCTAAATCAACTTTCCGCAGACGACCTTCACCATAAAACTCATCGCTTACAAAAAATGCCACGCGGCATGAATCCCTCTTAAACG